>JBEGNG010000116.1:0-5970 GCA_041182645.1 Planctomycetota bacterium | reverse complement strand
TTCGCGCGCCGTGTGGCCCGCCTGGAGCGGTCTCGCGGTCGGGTTGGCGCTCGCCCTGGTCGCAGCGTGGATCGTGGCGACCACGGGGGCGCTCGTCGCGGCGGCGTCCGTCCTCGCGATGATCGGGGCGTGGCTCTGGGCTGCCGGCATGCTTGCGTTTGATGATGCGCACGCGATCCTGCCGATCGTCGTGCCGGCGAATGCGCCGGTGGGGGCCTGGGTCAGCGGCACGGTGGTGAGCGCGTTCCTCTCGGCGCGTGACCGTGCCCGGATCCAGCGCCAGTTCGGCGCACGCGTCTCGCCTGAACTGGTCGAGCGGCTGACCAAGGATCCCGGTGCGCTGAGCATGGGCGGCGAGGAGCGGGTCATCGCGGTGATGTTCTGCGACCTCGCTGGATTCACGACGATCGCCGAGCGTGCGGGCGGTGCGGGCGCGGTATCGACGCTGAACCTGGTCATGGGTGCGATGACCGACGAGGTCATCGCGACCGGCGGATACGTCAACAAGTTCCTGGGCGATGGCCTCATGGCGTTCTGGAGTGCGTTCGAACTGCAGCCCGACCAGGCCGAGCGGGCCGCCCGCGCCGCCGTGCGGTGCCAGGAGCGCATGGAGGAGATCAGGCGCATGCCGGGCATGGAGGGTCTGTCCCTCCGGATCGGCCTGTCGATGGGGAAGGCGATCGTGGGTGATTGCGGCGCGCCGCCGCGTCTGAACGACTACACCGCGATCGGCGATGTGGTGAACCTGGCGGCGCGGCTCGAGAGCGCGAACAAGCAATTCGGGACCGGCCTGCTCATGGATGGCACCATCGCCGAAGGAGCGCGGTCGGCGGGGCTCACGGCGCTCGTGCCGCTGGGCCGGGTGATCGTGGTGGGCCAGTCGGTTCCGGTCGAGCTGTGGACGGCGATGCCCGGACTCGATGCGCCGCAGCGCGCGGCGGTGACGGCTGCGGTCCATGCATTCGCCGGCGGTGATGCCGAAGCGGCCGCCCGGGCCTGGGGCCAGGCTGCTGGGGCTCCGGGAGCATCGCGGCTGGCCGAGCCGTTCGTCGCGGGACTCGCTTCCGGCGACACCGACGGCGTGCTCCGGCTGCGGGCGAAGTGAGCTGCGGCAGACGAGTGTCGCATCGCCCCGACTGCCCCCGGAAGAAGCGGCAAGCGCGGCCTGACCCGTAGCGGAATCCGGAAAGATTCCGAATCATGTGCCGGGTCGCGCCGGCCGGGATGGTTCCCTACCATCGCGCCGTGATCGATGCGCCCCTGACGCGACTCCTGAACGACTCGCTGGCCGGCAGCGATGCCGCCGCGGCCCACGCCTGGGCGCTGGTGTATCCGCGGGTGAGGGACATTGCGGCTTCGGCCCTCCGGGGTGAGTCCCAGGCGCAGGCGGCCTTGGGCGACCTGCACCCGACCGGGCTGGTCAGCGAGGTCTTCATCCGCATCGGGCGGTCGCCGCCACTGCGCTGGGACAGCCGCAATCACTTCTTCGGCGCGGTGGGCCACGCGTGTCGCCAGCAGCTCATCGATCTGGCGCGCCTGCGCAAGGCGCTGAAGCGCGGGGGTGGTGACGTGCCCGTGCCGCTGACGTTCGTCGCCCGCTCTCTGCCGGATCGATCTGCGGGGCCCGAGCAGGGCGATGAGCGCCTGGACATCGGTGCCGCCCTCGCGGCACTGGCCCGGGAGTACCCGCGGGCGGCCGAGGTCTCGCGCCTGCGGTACCTCGAGTCCTGCGATGTCGGCCTGATCAGCGAGATCGTCGGCGTCAGCCTAAGCACCGTCGAGAAGGACCTGGCGTTCGCCCGCGCATGGTTGCGGCGTTGGATCGAGCGCGGCGGCTGAGCGATGTCGTCCGTGGGAAGCGACCATTCGGGCCGGGCCGATCGGATCCAGTCGGGCTTTGCGCAGGCCGCGGACCTTGACCCCTTGGCGCGGCGCGCGTTCCTCGAGCGACTGCGCAGTGAGCAGCCTGACATCGCCGACGAGATCGAAAGCCTGCTGGCGCACCATGACGGCGGCGGTGCGGCGGGATTCGACGAGCCCACGGGGTCGATCCCGAGCAGCTTGATCGGCGCGTTCGTGGCGGGATGCACCGTGGAGCGACTGGTCGGCTACGGCGGGATGAGCGCCGTCTATGCGGCACTGCAGGATTTCCCGCGGCGGCGCGTGGCCCTGAAGATCGTGCGTCGTGAGCGACTCGGGGCATCGGCGCGCCGACGCCTGCGCGTGGAGGCCGAGGCGCTCGCGCGACTCCAGCATCCAGGCATCGCACGGGTCTTCGCGGCAGGAGCCGAGCGCCTGTCGGTCGACGCGGAGCATGAGTCGCCGTACATCGTGATGGAGTTCATCGATGGGGCCTTGCCGCTCACGCGATGGGCCGACCGTCAGGGCCTCGATGCCCGGGAACGGCTCGCGCTGCTCGTGGACATCGCCGACGCGATCGACCACGCGCATGCCGCTGGGGTGATCCACCGCGATCTGAAGCCGGGAAACGTGATCGTGGGCCACGATGGCGTGCCCAGGGTGATCGACTTCGGGATCGCGGCGGTCGCGAACCCCAGCGTGACGGCGGCGACCGATGCACCGATGGGGACGCTCGCCTACATGAGCCCGGAACAGGCGCGGGGCGAGCCCGTCGACGTGCGCAGCGACGTGTGGGGGCTCGGCGCGCTCGGCTACGACCTGCTCGTCGGGCGTCCGCCGTTCGAGGTCCAGGGGCGTGCGCTTGCCGAGCATGTCGATCGCCTGCTGCACGACCGTGTGCAGCAGGTCGGCCCGGGTGCACGCGCGGCGGGTCGGAGCGAGGCATTCCTGCGTTCGATGCCCGCCGGCACGGATGACGTGCTCGGCAAGGCGCTCGCCACCGAGCCGGGTGAGCGCTACCGCAGTGCACGGGAACTCGCCGATGACCTGCGCAGGCTCCTGTCGGGCGAGTCGCTCGCCGCGCGCCCCGACTCCTCGTGGCGGGCATCGAGGAGGTTCGTCCGCCGGCACCGCGTGCTCGCGGGTGCGGTCACGGCCGTGGCGTCGGTCGGGACCGCCGCGCTCGTGATGACCTCCGTCGCCCTCGAGCGCGCGAACGATGCGGCGTATGCCAACGCCATCTGGGCGGCGTGGGGCATGCTCGAACGCAACGATGCGAGCGCCGCGCACGACATGCTCGTCAGCGCCGATGGAGCCAGACGAGGGTGGGAGTGGCGCCACCTGGCGGCGCGCTGCGATCAGTCCGTCTGGACGACGCCCGCGCCCGGCCAGGTCTACGGCGTCGAGTGGTGCGAGCCTGATCGTGTGCTGGCGACCGCAGGGTCGGAGTTCCTCTGCCTCGATGGCCGCACCGGCGATGTTCGATGGAGGACCGATCTTCGTGATGGCGTGGCCTGGCGCATTGTGGGCGCAGCCGACGGCGGTGCGGTGGGTGTGCTCCACACCACGGCCGTGGTTTCGCTGGATGCCGACGGCCGCGAGCGTGCCCGGATGGTGATCGATGGGGCCCATGACCTTGCCGCGCTGCCGGGGCGCCGCGAGGTGGCTGTGCTGCGTGAGGAGTACGTGCAGGTGCTGGATGCGGTCACGCTCGCCGAGCGCGAGCGGCTGGTGCCGGCCCTGCCGGCCGTTGCGCGGGAGCTGTCGATCGCGCCCGACGGTGCCGTCATGGCCATGGGGGACATGCGTGGGCACGTGAGCCTGGTCGAGCGGGATGGGCGGGTGCGTTGGTCGGTCCGCGTACCGAGTGCGCCGGAAGTGATCGGCACGGCGTTCTCGAACGATGGGTCGCTGGTGGTTGCGGTGGGTGGCCCCACGGTCGCCTTGCTCTCGACGGTCGACGGCAGCATGCGATGGGTCAGCACCACGGGCCGCAACGGTGCCCGATCGGCCTGCTTCACGCCCGATGGAACGGCGCTGATCGTGGCTGGGTGGACCGAAGCGATCGAGCGCATCCGGGTCGCCGATGGTGTCACCGAGGCGATGATCTCGGGCGCGTTCTCCCAAGTCTGGTCGATCGCGCCGGAACCCGGCGGCACGAACGTGGTCGCCGGCAGCTTCCGTGGGGTCATCCAACGATTCCCGATGGGCGCGCAGATGACGATCGCGCGACAGCGGATCGGTGAAGGCTCGCTGCTGAGTGTGGTGCCGGTAGGGCCGGATCGCGTACGCGTGATGAGCGCGGCTGGGGACGAGGCGATGTGCACCGCCGACGGCCGCGTCGACGGCACCGGATCGGGCGACGGCGCGCGCGGCTCGATTGCCGCGTGGTGTGGACCGCATGCTCCGGAACCGACCATCGATCCGCCTGCCGACGCCGCCGGACAGCGGGTTCGTGATGCTGCGATGCGTGATGGATGGACCAGCGTCGTCTGGGGCAACGGCGTGATCGCGATCTACGGGCCGGGCCAGCGGGCGCCCGTGTTCACCGCGCGGGGTGCGGGGCGCGGTGCGCGCGCGCCGCTCGTCGATCCCGCACGCGGGCGGGCGATCGTGTTCAGGGGCTCCGAGGGTCCGACGGAGGTGCTTGACCTGCGCACGGGAGCAACCTCAGCCGTGCCGTTCAGGATCGAGCACCCGTCCGTGGGTGCGCTGTCGCCGGATGGTCGACTGCTGGCGATCGGCAGCATGGACCGTGATGCGGAAGTGACGCTGCTCGATGCCGCCACGCTCAAGGTGCTGCATCGCTGTGCTGGGCATCGATCGCCGGTGACGGCGTTGGCGTGGCTGGGCGACGGCAGTCGCCTGGCAAGCGCATCAAGCGACGGCACGGTCCGTGTCTGGCAGACGACCACGATGCGCGAGGCACTCACCCCCATGGCGGTCCTGGCCTACGCGCTCGCGTGGACCGACGACGGCACGCTGTGGGCGGCCGGCGCCGATGGTGCGGTGTACCGGGCGCAGGTGCGGTAGGGCGGGTGCTCGGAGCGCTCAGGTGCTCGGGCAGGTGCCCCAGGCGGCGAGGACGAAGCCGAGGTCGGAGCCGCCGACGGTGCCGTCGCCGTTCAGGTCGGCGGCGGCGTTGGCGGTGCCCCACGAACTGAGGACGATGGCCAGGTCGACCCCGTTGACGATGCCGTCACCGCTCAGGTCGGCGCGGCAGTCGCAGACCTGCGAGGCGGAGTCGGCCTGGTATGCGCCCGCGATGTTTCGGATCGCGTTGCCGCAGACGACCGTTCCGATGAGCTGGGTTTCAGGTGCAGCGCCGCTGGGGTAGACGTAGAGCCCGCCGCCGATGGTGTTGGCGGTGTTGCCGGAGATCGTGCAGCCCTCGAGCGTCAGCAGGGTGCCTGCATTCACCGGGTCCCAGGAGAGCGCGCCGCCTTGCTCGTTGCACAGGTTGCCGCCGAAGGTGCACTGCACCAGCCGGGGTTGGCCATTGACCATGTGCATGGCGCCGCCCGCCGTGACGGCAGCGTTGCCGGTGAAGGTGCAGCCCGTGACGAGCGTCGTGCAGTCGACCAGCTGCAGCCCGCCGGCATAGGCCTGCGACAGGTTGTTGCGGAAGGTGCATCCAGTGACCTGGCCGTCGTGCGCTCGGAGGTAGGCACCTGCACCGAACGCCGAACCGTTTTCCTCGAGCACGCAGTCGGCCATTGAGGTTGCCGAGAAGGCACACAGCACACCGCCACCGGCGAAGACGCCGGGGCTGCCTGGGAGCGGGCCGCCGGTGGTGCCGCCCTTGATGGTGAAGCCCTTGATGAGGCTGATGGCCGGCTCGCCGGAGATCGCGCGGATGACCGACTGCGACTGGCCGCCGGTGCCGCTGATGGTGGTCACCGCGGCGCCGCCGGTGCCGATGAGCCGGATGGGCTTGCCGAGCAGGTTGATGGGACCGGCATAGGTACCGGGGGCGACGTTGACGATGCGCATCTCGTTGGCGGGGGCTGCATCGATCGCCGCCTGGATGCTGCCGCCTGCGTTCACGACCACCGTCTGGCATTCGTCAGGCTTGTTGTTGGCGTCGATGTCGGGGCTGGTTCCGGCGGC
>JBEGNG010000115.1:0-5981 GCA_041182645.1 Planctomycetota bacterium | reverse complement strand
CTCCAAACACCTCCCAGCCCCGTGGTCGGAGACGCACCGTGGAGGATCGCGAAGCGAGCGGCGACCGCGGCTCCGTCGCCGAGAGCGTGCTGCGGCAGTCGAAGATCCCCGTCCTCATCGAGCCCGCCGGCCGTCACCTCGAGGAGCATCCGTCCGGTAACCCGTTCGCTCCCCTGGCGTTTTCAGCGCCGAAGGCGGTTCGGCAGGCTCAGGCGGGCAACGAACCCGCCCCGGCCGCGGCCGCCGCTCCCCCGACCTTCGACCTGACTGCCACCCTGTCGGGTGAGTTCGCGGTGATCAACGGCCGCACCGTCCGCCGGGGGGACATCCTGACCGAGGGTTCGACGGGGATTTCTTGGGTCGTGCGCGAGATCGGGCTTCGTCATGCCGAACTTGAATCCGATGGTCGTCTGGTGAGGATCGCCCTCGACGGGTGATCGCCAGGCTCCAGGGATTCGGGAGGCACGATGGTCCGCAACAACCCCAACCTCCGCACCACGTCCCACCACGCCGACGCCGCGCCGACCTCGCTCGGGCAAGTGCTCATCGATTGGGGCGACCTCACTCCTGCCCAGTTGCGCGAAGCGCTGGCCATCCAGTCCTCGAGCACCTGCCGGCTCATGCTCGGCGAGGTGATCGTGCAGCAGGGCTGGCTCTCCCCCGATCGTCTGCTGCAGGCCATCGCCGCGGCCCGCGGACTCGCCTTCATCGAGGACCTCGCCGCAGCCTGTGACCCCGGTGCGCGCGCGCTCGTGCCGCCCGACCTCCGCGAACGCCACACCGTCATCCCCGTCCGGCTCGACGGCGGCGAGCTCATCGTCGCGACCGCCGAGCCCGAGGACTTCTTCGTGCTCGAGGACCTGTCGAAGGCCAGCGGCTTCCGCGTGCGGTTCGTCGTGGCCCCCGCGGATGCGATTCGCGCCGCACTCGCGGGCGGCGCCGCTGACGAGCCGACGCCCTCACGCGCCAACGACCAGGCCGAGGAGATCTTCGCCGAGGTCGACGAGGCCCAGTTCACCGTCGCCGAGAACGAGGCCGCCGACCTCGCGGCCGAGGACACCACCGGCACCAGCGGCCCGGTCGTCAAGCTCGTGAACTTCATCATCGCCGGCGCGGTCGCCGACGGCGCCAGCGACATCCACATCGAACCCGATGACGGCTCGCTGCGGATCCGCTACCGCATCGACGGCGTGCTGTCGGTGAAGACCAACGTCCCCTGGCGCATGCATGCGGCGATCTCCAGCCGCGTCAAGATCATGGCGCGGCTGGACATCAGCGAACGCCGCGTGCCCCAGGACGGTGAGATCGCCATCAAGGTCAACGGCAAGCCGATCGACCTGCGCGTGAGCACGCTGCCCGGCAAGTTCGGCGAGAAGATCGTCATGCGCGTCATCGACACGAGCTACGCGAAGCTCGGCCTCGAGAAACTCGGCTTCCGCCCGGCGATGCTCGACCGCTTCCGCGCCGTGGTCGACGAGCCGCACGGCGTGGTGCTCGTGACCGGCCCGACCGGCAGCGGCAAGAGCACCACGCTCTACTCCGTGCTCCAGCAGTTCGACACCACCGAACTCAACCTGAGCACGGTCGAGGATCCCGTCGAGAGCAACCTGCCCGGCGTGCACCAGGCGCAGGTCAACGTGAAGGCCGGACTGACCTTCGCGGGCGCCCTGCGCGCCCTGCTGCGCCAGGACCCCGACATCATCATGGTGGGCGAGATCCGCGACGGCGAGACCGCGCAGATCGCCGTCCAGGCCGCGCTCACCGGCCACATGGTCTTCAGCACGCTGCACACCAACGACGCCCCGAGCGCCGTCACCCGCCTTCAGAACCTCGGCGTCGAGCCGTTCCTCGTCGCCGCGGCGCTGCGCGGCGTGCTCGCGCAGCGGCTCGTGCGGCGCATCTGCAAGCACTGCAAGGCCGAGTACGAACCCGATGCCGCCGAGCGTGCGGCGATGGGCGAGTTCGGTGCCCAGGCCGAACGGCTCTGGAAGGGCACCGGATGCCGCACCTGCCACGAGCGCGGACTCAGCGGCCGGCTCGGCCTCTACGAACTGCTCGTCCCGGACGCCGACGTGCTCGAGGCGATCTCGGCACGCACGGAGCCTGCCGCCCTCAAGCGCCTGCTGCGCGACAAGGGCTTCGAGACCCTCTGGGTCGACGGCATGCGCAAGGTGATCGACGGACTCACGACCACGGAGGAGGTGCACGGTGCCTGCCGCCATTGATGCCAGCCTGCTTGTCCAGCCCGACGCCGCGGCCTCCCGCAAGTTCGCCTACCGCGCACGGCGCGGCAACGGCGAGCTCGTGCGCGGCGTGCTCGAGGCACCGACCCACGAAGCCGCCGTGCGCCAGCTCCGGCGCGAAGGCCTGGTGGTCCTGAGCATCGAGCTCGGCGACCTTGCCGCCGCCGTCGGACAGAAGGGCGCGATCTCGCGCAACCGCCTGAGCGCGCGCTTCCGCAACGACGACGTCATCGCACTCTGCCAGCAGCTCGCGGTCATGATGAAGACCGGCGTGCCGCTCGCCGAGGCGCTCGAGACCTTCTCCGAACAGGCCGCCCGGCCCGAGGTCGCCACGGTGGTCCGTGCGATCAAGGACGACGTCTGCGAGGGCGAGGAGTTCAGCGCTGCCCTGGCGAAGTGGCCCCGGATCTTCCCGTCGATCCTCGTGAGCCTCATGCAGGCCGCCGAGGCCAGCGGCACCATGGACGAGATGCTCTCGCGCGTGGCCAAGGACCTGCTGAAGGCGCGCAAGACCGCCAAGCAGGTCAAGGGCGCCATGGTCTACCCCGGCATCATGCTCGCCGTCGCCATCACGGCAGTCACGGTGATCATGGTCTTCGTCCTGCCGACCTTCGCGCCGCTCTTCAAGGCGCAGGGTGACCGCCTGCCCGTCCTGACCAAGTGGCTGCTCATGGCCAGCGCGTTCCTCAAGGGCTGGTGGCACCTCTACCTGCCGGCGCTCGCGGCACTCTGCTTCGCGGCCACGGTCGTGGCGCGGACCGCGCGCGGCCGCCTGGCCATCGACTGGGCCAAGCTCAACCTGCCGATCATCTCACCCATGTTCCGGCAGCTGTACGTGTCCCGCATGACCAACACGATGGGCACGCTGCTCGCCGCCGGGGTTCCCCTGCTGGAAGTCATCCGCATCACCAAGGCCGTCACCGCGAACACCTACTGGGACCGCATGTGGGACGACCTGCGCGAGCGCGTCAACCATGGGCAGGAGATGAGCCCGACGCTCCTGCAGGCCGTCTTCATCCCCCGGAACATCAGTGCGATGTTCAACGCCGGCGAGCGCGCCGGCCGGCTGCCCGAGGTGCTCGAGCGCATCGCCGCCTTCGCCGAGGAGGAACTCGACGCCGCCATCAAGACCGTCACCGGCATGATCGAGCCGCTGATGATCATCTTCATGGGCGTCGTCGTCGGCGGCATCGCCGCGAGCATCCTGCTGCCGATCTTCAGGATGAGCCAGTCGGTGCACTGAACGCGGACCCGGGCGCCGCGCTCATCGCCCGAGCAGGCGCTGCGCCAGGCCGCGCACGTCGACGATGCCGAACACCTCGAGCGCCGCCACGAGCAGCCCCACCGCGAGCACGCCGATCACCGCACCCATCAGCTTCGACGAGCCCGGCGCACGGGCCGGCTTGACCGGCGCGGGCGCCGTGCGCGGGGGCACGCCGGGACGCTGACCGGCCATCGTGGTGGGCTTCGGCGCCAGGACCTGCCGCAACGCCGTCGCCAGCGCGCCCGCATCGGCATGCCGATCATCGGGGGACTTCGCCAGGCAGCGCGCGACGGCATCGACCAGGGGCTCGGGCGCGCCCGGCATCGCCTCGCGCAGGTCGGGGACCTTGCCCTGCGAGACGGTCTGGATCGCCTCGGCGACCGGAACGCCGCGCACGTCGTACGGGTAGGTCTCGGTGAGGAGCTCGAAGAGGATCATGCCCAGCGCGTAGACGTCGGTGCGGGCGTCGATCCGGTCGCGCTGGCCCAGGCACTGCTCGGGGCTCATGTACTGGAGCGTGCCCACGAGCTGGCCCGTCTCGGTGCGGACCCCGAAGCGCGAGGAATCCTCCTGCGCCGCGCGCGCGATGCCGAAGTCGATCACCTTCACCTGCGCGCGTGCATCGACGAGGATGTTGCCGGGCTTCAGGTCACGGTGCACGATGCCCTGGGCATGCGCGTGCGAGATCGCATCGCAGACGCGCACGAAGAGCTCGAGCCGACCCCGCATGGGAAGCGACTGGCGGGTCGCCCAATCCGTCAGGTCGAGCCCCTCATCGATGAACTCCATGGCGAACCACGGGAAGGTCGACTGCCCATCGTCGTGCAGCCCGCTGGCGTGCAGGCGCGCGATGCCCGGATGGTCGAGCTTGGCCAGGATGGCCGACTCCTGCTGGAACCGCCGCATTGCAAGGTCGGTGACGCCGCCGCGGGACAGCACCTTCACGGCAGCCCGCGCCGGCTCACCCTCGCGCATGCCGAGGTAGACCCGGCCCATGCCGCCGGACCCGATCAGACGTTCGATGCGGAACCCGCCGAGCTCCAGCCCCAGCATCGGGTCGTAGGCGCCCGGACGGCGCGGCTCCGCGGCGGCCGAGGACTCGGCGCTCGTGGGCTGGCGGGCGAGGATGCGCATCGCTTCCTCGCGCACCTGCGCGTCCAGCGTGCGCGTGCACAGCCACTCATGGACGGCCTGCACCCCTTCGGCCTGCGCCTGGCGGGCAAGGTCCCGGGCCAGCATCCTCTGCTCAGGCGTCATGCAACCTCCTGCTGCACCGGACCCGCCGTCGGCAGGTCGATCGTGACGGTCGTGCCTTCCCCGACTGCGCTCTGCACCTCGATGCGCCCACCGAGCATGAGCACGATCCGGCGCGTGATGCTCATGCCCAGGCCGGTGCTCGCGAAGCGCATGCCCACCTCGCGGCGCACGGGCTGGAACGGCTCGAACAGTCGGTCGAGCTGGTTGCGGTCCATGCCACGACCCGTGTCGGACACGCTGATGCGGTACTCACCACCCGTGGGGCGGGTCGCCCGCACGACGATCGCGCCACGCTCGGTGTACTTCGCGGAGTTCGACAGCAGGTTGAGCAGGACCTGCCGCAGCCGCACCGGATCCGACGTGACCGGTGCGAAGCCGGGCTCGACCTCGATCGAGACTTCTGAACGGTGCTGCACGATCATCGGGACGGCGATCGAGACGGATTCCTCGATCACGGCAGGGACCTCGACCGGCTGCAGCGACAGCTCGAGCTTGCCCGACTCGGCCTTGCTGTAGTCGAGCACGTTGTTGATCAGGGCGAGCAGGCCTCGGCCGGCCAACGCGATGCGGTGGGCATCCTGCACCACTTCCTCGCCGAGCGGATCCTCGGCGATCATCTCGGCGTAGCCGATCACCGCATTCAGCGGCGTGCGCAACTCATGGCTCAGGTCGGCGAGGAACAACCCCTTGGCTGCACTGTGCAGTTCGGCCTGGCGCCGGGCTGCATCGAGTTCCCCGACCACGCCCTGGAGCCTGCTCAGGGTGGCGTAGAGGTCGCGCGACTTGTCCTCGAGCAGCGTCTCGGCCTGCTCACGTGCAGCCCGCTCGCGCGCGAGCATCCGCCGCAGCAGCTGGACCTCGTCGCCACCCCCCGCGTCCGTCATGTCCGCCTCAGCTCGAAGACCGCCTCGCAGGCTCCGCCCGGCCCTGCCGCGGAGCGCGCCAAGTCGTAGCGGCCGCCCCAATGCGCGATCGCCCCGCGCAGCAGCCCCTCGGCGAGCGACGCGAACGGTCGCTGCGACCGGTACTCCATCGTGAATCGGTCGCCGTCACGGCGCGTGACGAACGTCGGGAGTTCGGCATCGGGGTAGAGCTTGCGCACCTCCACGTGCACCACACCTTCGAGGCTCTCCAGGAACGTGTACAGGTCGGCATGGCCGGCGACCGCGAACGGGTACCGCGAGGCCAGGACCCCGAACAGGTGCTCACCGAACGCC
>JBEGNG010000114.1:0-5982 GCA_041182645.1 Planctomycetota bacterium | reverse complement strand
CGGCACGAGGTAGAGGCAGAGCGCGGAGCCGAACAGCGCGAGCGTTGCGCCGAGGAACGCGCCGCGCTCGCCCGCCGAGAAGCGCCACACGGCGCGCAGGCCGTCGCGAGGCGATGGCTGCTCGTCGGGATTCGTCTCAGAGTTGCTGTCGCCCTGCGCCATGAGATGGCGAGGATACGCACGAATTCAGCGCTGCGTCGGCGCGGTGATTGCCGATCGCCGCACCATCCCGAGCGGCACGATCACGGTCGAGGTGGCCGGGGGAGTGAGATGCAGCCCTCCGCCGCGCCAGGTGCGCGCGGTGCCACGGGAGGTGACGACCGTGAGTTCGTCGCGGTCATCGTCGAATCCCACGGCCAGCGGACGCCCGCTGGGAAGGTCGAGGCGCATGAGATCTTCCAGGGGATCGAACCCCGCCACCCGCACGGCACCGTCGCGCGTGGCAGCGAACATTCGTTCGCCTCTACGGTCCATCGTGCAGACACCGCCCGAGCGTGCGAGCGACTGGAGCATGGTGACGGTCATTCCACGGTCCTCCATCACCGATCCCGTGATGCCGAACTGGTAGATGGTCCCGTCTGCTGGATGCACGACAGCGTCCTCGCACTCGTAGACGACGGGTCGGCCGGGCGTGGGAATCACCGCGCCCGTGCGCGGCGCGAAGTCGACGCGGGTCACGCCCACCAGCGACGTGATGAACGTCACGCGCGTTCCACCGTCGAGGAACAGCGCGCGCCGCACGCTGCGACGGTTGGGCGCGCCGTGGCCGCCCGGCAGGTCAAACCGCCAGAGCAATTCGCCCTTCGCGACATCCAGCATTGCGGTCGAGGTTCCGATGGACCCCACGGCGAGCAGCGCTCCATCGGGCGAGAAGTCGAGGCAGGGGACGGGCGCGCGCATGGCACCCTGCAGCCGATGCAACTCGGTAAGGGTGCTGCTTCCGCCATTTCCGCTCTCGTCCTTGAGGATGATGAGTGATCCATCATCGAGCGCCACGGCCACGTGGTCCTCGCTTCGGGCAATGCGAGTGACGCGGCCACCGATGCGCGCGAGCTCGCGCCATACGCCGCTGCGAGCATCGAACTCGTGCAGCGTGCCTTCGCCGTCAGCCGCCGTGAACTGCGCGGGTCTGGGTCCATGGCGTGCGGCGGTGAGCGACCGGGCAAGCTGTTGATCGGCGATGGCGCGGTTGTCGTCGAGGATCCAAGCGCCGACGCAGTCGATGCTGCGGATCGGCCCGGGGGCATTGGTGGGTGCAAGCACGATGCTCCCGAACAGCCTCGAGCCGATGTCATCAAAGGAGATGTTCCATACATGGGTGAAGGTGCCACCCAGTCGGTCGACTATCTCGAGCGAATCGGTATCGACAATGCGCACCATGTTCGTCCAGCTGCTCGCGGCGGCGAGGCGACCTTCGGGAGAGATCGCGAGGTCATAGACGCTGCCGCCGGGAAGGTCGCGCTCCATCAGCGTCGCGCCCGTCGTGGAGTCGATACGCGCCACTCGGCCATCGTCCCAGGTGACGAGCATCGTGTCGCCCGCGGGCGACACCGCCGCCGCGCGGGTGCCGCCGATGCGTGCAGCGGTCAGCCAGCGCTCGCGGGCGGTGCGCGTCTTCGGGTCGGCGTCGATGCAGCGCAGGCGCCCGTCGGCGAAGGCAACGAGCACCACCGAGCCATCCTGGCTGAATGATGCGTCGATCGCGCCACCGAGTCCTGTGAGCCGCCCAACGATCGTGCGGGTGGCGAGATCCACGAAGGCGATATCGCCTGCCAATCCCACCACGACGAGCGTGTCGCCCACGGCGTGCAGCCGCGCGGCGCCCATTTCGGGCAGCCGATGAAGCCGGCGTGCGGTGCGGTCGATCTCGAACACGGCCCCATCGGTCATGTTGACGAAGACTCGCGTACCGTCCGCGGTGGCCGAGAGCGACATGATCGAGATCGACGGCATCGGCTGCCCCGAATCCTTGACGATGTCGTACTCCTCGGTCGGGCGCTGGCCCGTCGGATCGATCACCTGCACCTGTCCGCCTGTGATTCCCGCGAGGACTTCTCGCGAGGGCGCGTGGAACTGCACCGTCAGAATCTCGCGGCCCGTCTGGGAATACAGGTCGATGTTGGCCACGCACGCATCGATGTGGCGCGCCTCCCAGCCGCGGAACTCGGCGGCTACGCGCGGCAGCAGCACCATCGCGTCGGCCGGCTGCTGTCCCGCGATCGATGCGGCTGCGGCACGCACATTGGCGCGAGCAGCGTGCCTCTCGGCGCGGCTGGCAGCCTCCCTTGCGGCGATACCGAGTGCAATCGAGGCCAGCGTGCCTGCCATGACCGCGATCACCGCGATCGCCGCCATGCCCGTGGCGATACGGTTACGCCGCATTGCACCCGTGAGCATGCGCCCGAGCGACTGTGGCGCCGCAAGCACCGGCTCGTCGGCAAGCCAGCGCTTCAGGTCGTCGGCGAGCTCGGATGCGGTTCCGTAGCGGTCGTCAGGCTCCTTCGCCAGCGCCTTGTCGACGATGGCCGCGAGATCCGCGGGCACGGTCGCATCGACCAGGCGCACGTCCGTCGGGCGGGACTCGCGCACGATGCGGACGACCGACGCCATCGATTCACCGCGCGTCTCGTAGGGAAAGCGCCCCGCGAGCAGCTCGTAGAGGATGAGTCCAAGCGCATAGACATCGGCACGCGAGTCGACGCGCGCGCCGCGCGTCAGCTGTTCGGGGCTCATGTACTGCGGCGTGCCCGCAAACGACGATTCGCTCGGTTCCTCGGTGGCGTCGAGCGAGCGGGCGATCCCGTAGTCGATGACGCGCAGGGCACCTGATCGCGACACCAGCAGGTTGCCGGGCTTCAGGTCGAGATGCACGATGCCCGCGCGGTGCCCTGAGCCGACCGCCTCGCATGCGGTCACGAACGTGCGGATGATGTTGCTCCTGCCGACGCGCTCCTCGCGCGCCCATCGCGAGAGCGAGCGGCCGCCATCGACGAGCTCCATCGCGAAGTATGGGCGCGCGGTCACGTCGCCGGGGAGATGCAGGGTTCCCGCCGCGATCACGCGCGCGATGTTCGGATGGTCGAGCCGCGCGAGGAACTCGCTCTCCTTGCGGAAGCGCGCGAGCGTCGACGCGCGGGCGGTGGCCGAATGCAGCACCTTCACGGCGATGCGCCGCGCGGGAAGCTCCTGCTCCGCCTCGAAGACGGTGCCCATGCCGCCGACGCCGATCACCGATCGCAGCGTGAAGCCGCCCACGGAGAGCCCGACGCACTTCGCGGCATCGAAGTGATCGTCACGCGGGCTGCCGAGCGTCTCGACGGTCGGCTCATCGAAACGGAGCAGTGAGCGCACCTCGGCGCGGACCCACGGATCCGCGGTCCGTGAGAGGATCGCTGCGTCACGCTCTGCAGGCGGGAGGAGCCGAACGACATCGAACAGCTCCTCCGCGGAACGCTGCTGGTCGGGTGTGGGCGTCGCTGGATCGCTGCTCATCCCTGCTCCATGCGTCAAGCCTGGGCGGCGAGCGCACGACGGAGCCAGGCCTGTGCGAATTTCCACCGCTTGCTCACGGTCCGCGGCGCGATATCGAGCACCGCGGCTGTCTCGTCGATCGAGAATCCCGCGAGAAATCGCAGGCGCGCGACCTCCGCCGATTCCGCGCTCACGCGCTCAAGCTGCTCGAGCGCCTCGACGGCCGCGATCGCGCCCGGTGTCAAGGCCTTGTCGAGCTCTGCAAGCTCGCCGGCTGCGACATGCAGGGGCACGTGCGCGCGCCCGCCGCCGCGTCGGAGCCGCCCCTCGTTCCGCGCGAGGTCGATCAGATGCTGCGCCATGGCGCGCCCGATCGCGCCCCAGAAGTGGCGACGGTCATCCCAGACGGTATGCGAGACGCCCGGCCCGTACATCTTCAGGAACAGCTCGTTGACGAGAAGAGTGGGCTGAAGCTGGGCGCGCATGCCCTCCGCGCTGCACGCACGGATTGCCATCGCGTGCACCTCGCGGTGGATCGCCTTCCAGACCCGCTCGAGCGCCGCGCGGTCTCCCGACCCCGCCTCGTTGAGCAGCGTCGTGAAGTGCTGGCTTTGCAGGTCGACGTGCATGACGTGATTGTCGCCAAACGGGCTTCAAAGATCAATCTTCTTGCTCAGACCGGCGTCTTGAAGCCCATCGCGCGCACCGCGCACCAGCCCATGACCGCCTCGAAGATCACGAACATCCCGGAAAGCCAGGTTGCCGCGGCGAGCCACACGGTCCACGGCGGCAGGACCTGGAGGAACCAGAGCACGCCGAGGAGCAGCCCGATCGACTCGATGAACGCCCCCATGACGAGGCGAAGGGTCTTGCCGCGCTGGTCGATGTTGCAGGTGAACATGGGTGGATCGTAGGGGAAAAAGAGTTATTCGCGGGTTCCATCCGCCGCATGCTTGACAGCAAGGCGTTTCAGGACGATAGCCTTTGCGGCTCGGGCGCACCGACAGCATGAAGACCACGATCGCACGCATCCTCCTGCCGTTCCTCCTGCTCGCGCAGGTCGGCGCCGGCATGTCGCCGGGACGGGTGCTGTGCATCGCGATCGACTGCTGCTGCGGCGCGGGCATCGCCCATCATGAGCACGTGCATCCGCACGGCGCGCACGATGGGCACCATCACCACGGCGCAGCAGCCGATCACGACCATCGGCAGAAGTCCGATGCACCGCGTGGCGCCGCGCTCGCGGCCGCCGATGACTGCGCGTGCCATCTTCATGTCAGCATGCCCGACGACGTCGGGACAGCGGGCGACCGCGCCGTCGAGCGCGTGGTCGACGTGCGGCTCCTTGAGCCCGCGCTGGTCGAGCATCTTCCCGCGCTCGACGAGCGGGGATGCTCGGAGCCTCCCGAAGCGCCTCCGCGCTGGTGCTGGCTCGCATGCGACCAATGTCGCGCGCGGGCCGTGACCCGGCTCCTGATCTAACGCAACCGCTGCGCTTGGCGCAGTCGTGCTTGTCCGTTGGATCAGGAATCAGCGCATGAATCACAGCTCGCACTTGAAGGTCGCCGTCGCGACCGCACTCACCGTCACCCTCGCCGGCTGCCGCAGCCACGAGCCGAAGCCGCTCGCGCTCGACGAGGCGCAGCGCGCGTTCCTCGCCCGCGCGGCCACGGCCGAGTCGCTTTCGTCGTTCTCGGCCGGGCTCGCGCAGCGCGCTGCCGAGGCGGGCTTCGATCCCTCCGACGGCATCTCGCTCGCCGAGGCCGAGGCGATCGCCATCGCCCTCAACCGCGATCTCCGCCTCGCGCGCGCGGCTGCGGGCGTCACCCAGGCCACCGCGGAGAACGCGGGGCTGTGGCGCGATCCGACGCTCGGCGTCAACCTCGCGCAGATCCTCTCCGGCGCCATGTCCGGCGATGTCGAGGCGATCTTCTCGGTTGGTTTCACCGTGCCGTTGACGGGGCGCCTCGAGGCCGAGCGCGCGCGCGCAGCGGCGGACCTGCACGCCGAGCTCGCCCGCGTCGCGGCGGAGGAATGGCGCGTCGCATGCGACGTGCGCCGCGCATGGGCGCGTCGCTCCGCGCTGGAGGCGGAGCTTGCCGCGGCGCGCGACGTGATCGAGCGCGTTGGGCAGGTGGTCGCCGTCGTCGATCGGCTCGAGACAGCGGGCGAGATCGCCCGCATCGAGGCCCGGCTCTTCCGCATCGAGGATGCCAAGCTGCGCGCGCAGGCTGCTGCGATCGAGGCGAGCCTGGTGCTCGCGACGCGCGACGTGGAGTTCCTCCTCGGCCTGCCGCCTTCGACCGAGCGCCGCTTCACAGGCGGATTCAGCGACGGCATCGTGGAGTCGCGCGCGGAGCTGCTCTCCCGCGCGGCGCGCACGAGCCCATCGGTCGCGCTCGCGGCCGCGCAGCACGAATCCGCCGAGCGACGGCTCGCGCAGGAGATCCGGCAGACGTGGCCCGACGTCGAGGTCGCGCCAGGCTTCGGAGAGCAGAATGGCGATCGCCA
>JBEGNG010000113.1:0-7188 GCA_041182645.1 Planctomycetota bacterium | reverse complement strand
GAGCACCATGCACCGTTTCGTCAGCCTGGCCCAGGCCTACCGGGGCTGGTCCAAGACCCAGACGGCCGAGCGGCTCGGCCGCGAGGTGGCCAAGGTCGTTCCGGAGAGCGGCAACCCCAAGCTCGACCTCGTGGTGGCCATCGCCGATGCGCTCGAGTGGCCGGTGGGTGACGTGGCAGAGGCCCTCTGGCGGCCCGGCAGCCGGTCGCCTGGCCAGGCCGCGCGCACGCCGTTCCGCGAACTCGATGCCCAGGCGCGCCAGGCCCACCGCGATGGCCGCTACCACGACATGCTCGACTCGGCGTCGCTCATGCTCGGCGCCGCGGCGTCCGGCAACGAGCGTGCCATCGCCTTCAACCGGCAGTGCGGCGCTCACGATGGCCTGGGCCAGTTCATGCGCAGCCTGTCGGCGGTGCAGCAGGGCCTCGCCCAGCCCGACGTGGCGCCACGCACGCGGCTCATGCTCCGCGTGAACCTCGCGGGCGCGCACTACGCGCTCTGGCACCTGGTCGAGAGCCGCAGCATCGCGCACGAACTCGTGCACCACTTCACCGACCATCCGCCCGTCGACCGCTTCGATCGCGTGGCGCAGGCCTTCGCCTTCCTCGTGCGTGGCCAGAGCGCCCGCCGCAGCATCGAGTGCGATGCGACGCAGGGCGGTGCACACGCCGAGTGTGCGCTGGGTGACCTCCGCGTGGCCCATGCCGCCTACACCGCACTCGGGCGCGAGTTCGGCGATGCGAGCTACGCGGCCGTCGCGCGCACCTGCCACGGCGCGATCCTCGAGTGCGAGGCGTTCCTCGGCCTGCGCGATCCGCGTGCGGCGCTCGAGGAACTCGAGCATGGCATCGCCGGCGCGCTGGCGCAGGATCCGGCACCCACGGGTGACCTCCTCGAAAGCCACGGCTGGTGGGCGGTCTGCGCCTGCAACATCGCCGCCCGTTCGCTCGACGGACCCGCCATGCAGCGCGCGCTGGCCGTCTTCACCAACATGATCAGCGAGATCGCCGAGGCCACCGACAACTGGTCGCTGCGCGAGCGCTGCTTCAGCATCGAGCACGCCGCCCAGGCCGATGACCCGTCGGCCGAGTGGTTGCTCGACCGCAGTGACCTCAAGGTGCTGTGCGGCACCATGAGCCGGTTCCCATCGTTCCGCCCCACGGGTTGGCGCATCCTCGAGCGCGCCCAGGTCCTGGAGGAAGCCTCATGAAGACTGCCCACCTCGTGCTCTGCGGCCTCCTGGCCGTCGGCATCCCATGCACCACCCTCGTTCCCATCGCACAGGCAGGCAACGGCTGGTGGGGCGATCAGCGGCGCAAGCTCCCGCCGTGGTGGATCGGCACCGGGCAGACCGTCCGCGAGCGCATGTTCTTCGCCCTCATGGATGCCAGGTACGGCGTGCTCTGGATGCACACCATGCAGGAAGAGGTCGTCATGCCGATGTGGCGGCAGTGGTGCCGTGAGTGGCACCGCCGCGAGAAGTCCGGCGGCTGAACCTCGGCCGCGCGCCGGGTGCAGCGCATCGCCCGGCGCGTGCGCCGGCGGCCGGGTCCGTCGTGCCTGATCGGTTCGGGCGCGGCCTACACTCGGGCGATGCCCAGCCTGCGCGCATCGATCACGGTCCTCGCGCCGATCGTCGCATCCACGGCACTCGCCCAGCAGGGTGACCAGCAGGGTGAGCCGCAGCCTCCCCTGCCGGCAGCATGGCTCGCCGTCGACAGTCCGGCGCGAACGCCCGAACAGACCCTGTCCACGCTGCGCGTGGCCGATGGGTTCCGCGTCGAGCTGGTCGCGTGCGAGCCCATGGTGGTGGCACCGGTCGCCATGGCCTTCCATCCCGATGGTTCGCTCTGGGTCGTGCAGATGCCGGGCTACATGAGCGACATCGACGGCTCGCGCGAACGTGAACCCGTCGGCAGCATCGTCCGCCTGCGTGACCGGGACGGCGATGGCCGCATGGACGAGCGGCAGGTCGTCCTCGAATCGCTGGTCCTTCCGCGGTCGATCGCGTTCCACCGTGATGGCGTGCTCGTGATCGAGCCGCCGCACCTGCTGTGGGTGCGTGATGCCGACGGCGATGGCCGCGCCGAGTCGACGACGATCGTGGCCTCGGGCTTCGCCGGCCTCGACAGCCCCGAGCATGCGGGCAACGCGCTGACCTGGTGCCACGACGGTTCGTTCGTCCCCAGCCAGCACCACGCGGGCTTCGTGCCCGATGGCAGCGGCGTGGTGGCGTTCGCCACCCCGGTCGAGGGCCAGTGGGGCCAGGCGATCGACGACTTCGGTCGCCTGCTGGTCACGCCCAACAGCGATCCCCTGCTGATCGACCTCGTGCCCAGGTGGATGGCCTCGCGCACGCTCGGTGCATCGACGATCCCCGGCGTGCCGCAGCGCGTGGTCGAGGATCTGCGCACCTGGCCCGCCCACCTGACGCCGGGCATCAACCGTGCATACCGCGCCGGCATGCTGCAGGAGGGCCGTCTCGTGCAGGTCACCGCGGCGTGCGGCCCGGTCATCAACCGTGACATCGTGCTCGGCGAAGCCCTGCGTGGCGATGCGTTCGTCTGCGCCCCATGCGCCAACGCGGTCAAGCACTACCGCATCGCCGAGCAAGGCACGGGCCCTCGCGGCGAGCCCGTTCCCGTGGGCGGCGAGTTCCTGGCGAGCACCTGCGAGCGGTTCCGCCCATGCGACCTCAAGATCGGCCCCGATGGCGCGCTGTACGTCGCCGACATCAGCCGGGGCATCATCCAGCACCGCATCTTCATGACGAGCTTCCTGCGTGCGCAGGTCGAGCAGCGCGGACTCGATCGGCCGATCGACCAGGGACGCATCTGGCGCGTCGTACCCGTCGATCGACCGTTGCGTGCCGCGGTCGACCTGACGAAGGCCGACGATGCCGCGCTCGTCACGCACATCGCGGGGCCGAGCGGCCACCTTCGTGATCATGCCTCGCGCCTGCTGGTCGAGCGCCATCAGGCGCGTGCGGACACGGGGCGGCACCACGATGCGGCATCAACCGCCGGAGCGACCACGCCCGCCCGCCTGGTTGCGCAGGACCGTGCGGATCCGCCGGTGCAGGCAGTCGCCACCGCGCCGCTGGATGCGGCGCATGTGGATGCAGCCGGCATGGCCGTGCGTGGCTCCCTCATGGAGCTGGCGCGCGGCGTCCAGGTCGACCCGGCGGTGCGGCATTCGGCGGCCAGCACGCTCATGCTGCTCGGTGCCGGCGACCATGCGCTGGTCGAGGCACTCTCCTTCGACCGTGATGCGCGGCTGCGCACAGACGCCGCGTTGCATGCGGCCGGTGCCCTGCATGCCGGCGGTGCCGCAGCACCCAGCATCGCCGTGCTCGAGCGGTTGGCGCAGGATCCCGATCGGGTCGTGGCGCTCGCGGCGCTCGCTGCGCTCGGCGAGATCCCCGACGACGGCATGTTCATCGATGCCGTCGCCCGCATCGCCGCCGTGAAGTCCGTCCTCAAGCAGGCCCCATTGCGCGCAGCCCTCGCCAGTGGGATCAAGGGTCGTTCGATGCTCCTGCTGGATCGCGCGACGCGCGCCGCATCGGCTCCCGCACCCGAGGATGGATCGACCGTTGCATCGGCGGGCGCGGTGACGGCTCCCGCCATGGATGCGCGCGATGCGGGCGTCCGTGCCCTGCTGCAGGATGCCGCCGCACAGGTCCTCGCGCACGGCAACGAACGGCTGAACGAAGCCCTGCTGGAACTCGCCGCGCGTGCCTCGACGACGCAACCGCAGGTCGCATCGGCGATCCTCGACCGCGTGGCGTCGTGGACCAAACCTGCATCGAAGGATGCGCGCGTCCTGCGCATGCGTGGGCAGCCCGTGGGCTGGGGCGAACTCATCGCGAGCGGCCCCCGGGCGGTGCGTGCCGCAGCGGTGCTCGTGGATCCACAGCTGTCCTGGCCAGGCCGTGATGGCTACGCCATGCCCAAGGTCGAGCTCTCGGCCGAGCAGCGCGGCCGGCTCCTCTTCGGCAACTGCGTGGGCTGCCACCAAGCCAGCGGCGCCGGCATGCCACCGGTCTATCCCCCGCTGCGGGACAGTCCATTCGTCACGGGTGATCCGACACGGCTCGTGCGGATCCTGCTGCATGGACTCGAGGGCGAGGTCGAGGTGGACGGCGTCACCTACCGCGGCGTGATGCCCGCGGCACCGATCCGATCGGATGCCGATCTTGCGCTGTTGGCAACGTGGCTGCGCACACAGTGGGGCCACGCGTCGTCGGCCGTGTCCACCGAGTTCGTCGCACGGGTTCGCTCCGCCGATGGTTCGCGTGCCGGAGCGTGGACGGCGAAGTCCCTCGAGTCGGCTCCGCCGATCGACGGTGCGCCCTGACGCGCTCAGCCGCCGCGCAGGAGCATCTCGATCTGGCTGCGGAACTCCGGCGGCACGTCCATGAGGCCGCCGTCCCGATCGCCGCCGTCGACATGACCTTGCCACAGCACGGTGCCGTCGAGTTCCTCCACGCGCACCTCGGCGGGACCGTCATTGCGGCGGTTGATGCTGATGCGGATCGATCCGTCCTCGATGGTTGCGGATGAGGTCGACGACGACTGGCCTCGGCCTTCCCGAGGGCCGTCTGCGCCCGGGCGACCATCGTCCCTCCTGCGCAAGGGTGGACGTTCGGGTCGCGGCCCCTCGCCGTTCCACTCCCGCACATCGATCTCGACGTCGACGTTGCGTTCGAGGGCTCGCATGATCTTCTCGAGTTCACGCGCCTGCACGTCGGGCGGCAGATCACGCAGTGCCTCGCGCACGGCATCCATGAGCCGCGCGCGTGCACCTGCCGCGGCATCGCGAGCGCGGTCGGGTCGCCCGGCCTCGCCACGCTGCTGCGCACCATCCGGTCGTGGACCGTCGCCACGGAACTCACGGCGCTCGATCACGTCCCGCCGCTCGATGTCCTCACGCCAGGCCATGCCCTCGTCGCCCTCGGGCCTGCCCTGCTCGCGCGCGGGCCGCCGGGGCGGCGGCATGCCTTCCACGGCGGCGTCCGGTGCACCGCGCCGTGCGGGGACCATGCGCTCACCGAGCGCAACCTCGACCTGCTTGCGTTCACCGCGGCGCAGCCAGGTCACCTTCACCTTCGCGCCCGGCTGCTCGCTCCGGACGAGGCCGTTGAACTGGTCGACGTTCATCAGGAACTGGTCCCCGACCATCTCGAGGATGTCGAAGCGCTGCAGCCCTGCCTTCTCGGCGGGACTGTCGGCCTCGACGAACATCACCACGAGTCCGGCACCCTTGCGCAGCGGCAGCTGCATCGCGACGTCGCTGCGCACGGGTTCCACCTGCACGCCGAGCCATGCCTGGCGTTCGGTCATGCGGTCCATCGGCATCGGTGCCGGCGCGAGGTCACGCTGTGGGGGCGGTGCAGGCTGGTTCGCGCGTGGCTCCTGCGCGGGCGAGCACGAGAACGCGAGCACGAGCACGGTGGGAACGACAAGCGCCATGAGAGCCTCCTTGCAATGCACAGCCGGGACGGGATCCATCGTCGTACCTGCCTCATCGGCATCCGGACGCGCGTCGCTGCAGCATGCGTGCCTGCAGCGCCGGGGCTCACTCGGTCATGTCCCAGCCGGCCATGTAGCGCCCCGTTTCCAGGCGCAGGATCTGGCGGACCAGATCATTGGCGAGGGTGCTCGCGCCGAAGCGGAAGAGATGGGGCGATAACCAATCAGTCCCCAGCGTTTCACGCACCATCACCAGGTAGTGGATCGCACTCTTCGCTGCGCGGATGCCCCCTGCCGGCTTCATCCCGATGCGCACGCCGGTGGCGCGGTGGTGATCTCGGATCGCCTCGAGCATGACGAGCGTGACCGGCATCGTCGACCTCGCCATCGACCAAGGGCGCCGCACCGGGCACGCTCGCTGCGGCCTCCATGGCGACATCGCTCGCCAGGCGGACCTGTTCGAGCGTGCCGAGCTCACCCGTCTCGAGGATGATCTTCAGGTGCGCCGCGCCGCACGCGCGCTTGATCTCGCGGATCTCCTGCGCGACCTCGGCGTGCCGACCCTCGAGCCATGCCCCGCGCGTGATGACCATGTCGATCTCGTCCGCACCGTCGGCGACGGCACGCGCGCAGTCGGCCAGGCGCAGGTCGAGCGGGTACTGCCCGCTGGGGAACCCCGTCGCGACGCTGGCCACCTTGACGGTCGATCCGAGCAGGGCCTCGCGCGCCTCGCGGACGCGTGATGGATAGACGCAGACCGCGGCGACCGGCGGCAACGGCTGCGCGAGCTCGCCGTGGTACGGGCGGAGCGCCTTCGCGCAGAGCGCCTGCACCTTGCCATGCGAGTCCTTGCCCTCGAGCGTCGTCAGATCCACCATGGACAGCGCCAGGCGCAGGGCCTGGCGCTTCGAGTCGTTCTTGATCGACCGCTTGGTGAACGATGCGGCGCGCGCGACGGCGGTGACCGTGTCGACCGCGCGCATCGGCGATTCAGTTCCCGCGGGCGCGGGCGAAGAGCGCGCCGAGGTTCTCGCTGTGCCGCAGCTGGACCTTGAAGTCCTGGTAGCGCTCGATGGCGTACACCAGCAGCACCTCATCGCGGCTGTCGACGACGTAGACCGCCTCGATCGGCTCGGCCGGGGTGCCCTGGCCCGTCGTGGCGGAGCAGACGCTGTAGCCCTGGCTGCCGCTGTTGGCCTGGTCGGCGAAGGCGCGCTGCTCGAGCCGGCCGGCCTGGATGATGACGAGGGCGCCGAGCAGGACCGCGGTCGCCCAGAGGATCGCCGCGCCGGTGCCGATGGACTGCTTCTCGTTGCGGGTGCTCATCGTCCGCTCCTCCGTGCCTGCATGCTGTCGGCGGCGATGTTGCGGTAGCCGACGTAGTTCATCTTCTTGCCCGCATCGTCCCACGCCATCGCGACGAGTTCGTTGTTCACCTCGTCGATGACGTAGACGACCGAGAGCGGCGTGCCCGTGACGCCGCTGGAGATGAGCATGTAGGACCCTCGCTGGCGCGCCTGGGCCTGGGCCCGGCCCGAGAGCGAGACCAGCGCGAGCGCCGCCAGCAGCACGGCGTTGAGCGCGATCAGGGAGAGGAACTGCGGTCGTGACATGAAGGGGTCTCCTGTGCGGGATGATGTCGGCGAAGGGACCGGCATCTCGTGATCATTCGTGGTGGACGCAGGCATCAGTCCATGTGGCTGCGCTTGACCGG
>JBEGNG010000112.1:0-8954 GCA_041182645.1 Planctomycetota bacterium | reverse complement strand
ACGGTGTTCGGTCAGGCCACCTCCGGCTACCAGGCCGACGCGTGCGGGGCCGAGACGGCTGCAGCGCTGCCGTATGCGGGCGTGTCGATCGGCGCCACCAGCGTCTTCGCCGACGTGAACGGCAACTACGTGATCCCCGGCCAGACGGGAACGGTCACGATCACGAGCACGCTGGCGGGCAAGTACTTCAAGGTGTTCAACGCCGCGAACGCGAACTCGACCCCGACGTCCACGGTGACCGGGCCCATCAGTGCGCAGCTGAACACGATGTTCAACTCCGACAACCTCGTCGAGGCCGCCCGCGCCGAGGTCAACGCCTACCGCCACGCCAACATCGTGCGCGACTTCGCGCTGGCGAACAACCCGTCGTACCCGACGATCGCGAACCAGCTCAACTTCTCGGTGAACGTCCAGGTCAGCGGCACCTGCAACGCGTTCTACAACGGCAGCTCGATCAACTTCTACCCCGCGGGCGGAGGCTGCAACAACACCTCGTTCAGCACGGTCGTGCACCACGAGTTCGGCCACCACATGGTCGCGTCGGGCGGCAGCGGCCAGGGCGCGTACGGCGAAGGCATGAGTGACTGCATGTCGCTGCTCATCAGCGACGACCCGCGCCTGGGCCTGGGCTTCCAGGCCTGCAACACCGGCCTCCGCAACGCCGACAACACCTGCACCTACTCGGCCACCGGGTGCAGCTCGTGCGGCAGCGCGATCCACAGCTGCGGGCAGCTGATCTCGGGCTGCGTGTGGGATACGCGCGAGGCGCTCGGCGCGAAGTACGGCAGCGCGGCGGGCCTGGCCCGCACGAGCCTGCTCTGCGTGAACAGCATCCCGCTGCACACGGGTACGACCATCGCCGGCGACATCACGATCGACTTCCTGACGCTGGACGACGACAACGGCGACATCGCCGACGGCACGCCGAACTACAACGAGATCAACGGCGCGTTCACCCTGCACGGCCTGCCCGGCCCGGCGCTCCAGCTGCTGGCGTTCTCCTTCCCCAACGGCGTGCCGACCACCGTGTCGCCGTCGGGCAGCACGACGCTCGCCGTCAACGTCAGCCCCCTCGCGGGCACGCCCCAGGCAGGCAGCGGCCGCTTCTTCTGGCGCGCCGGGTCGACCGGGTCGTTCTCGAGCGTCGTGATGACGCAGGGTGCGGGCAACCAGTACACGGTGCAGGTTCCCGCGACGACCTGCCTGAGCAACGTGCAGTGGTACGTGTCGGCCTCGACCACGACCGGCTCGACGGTGACCAGCCCCAGCACCGCACCGGCCGCGTTCTACAGCTCGCTCAGCGCGACCGGCATCGAGCAGGTCCTCTTCGACACGATGGAGACCAACACCGGCTGGGTGGTCGGCAATCCGACCGACACCGCGACGGCCGGTCTCTGGACTCGCGTGGACCCCGTGGGCACCACCGCCCAGCCGGAGAACGACTACGGCACGGGAACGCTGTGTTGGGTCACCGGCCAGGGCGTCGTCGGCGGCGGCAACGGTGCAGCCGACATCGATGGCGGCGCCACCACGCTGACCAGCCCCACCTTCAGCCTCTCGGGCTATGAGGACGGCATCATCACCTATGCGCGCTGGTACTCGAACAACGCCGGTGCTGGTCCGAACGAGGACTCGATGCCGATCGAGATCAGCAACGATGGCGGCGCAACCTGGGTGCAGATGGAACTCGTCACCGAGAACCTGAACGCCTGGGCCGTGAAGTCCTTCAGCGTCAGGCAATTCGTCCAGCCGACGGCCACGATGAAGTTCCGCGTGGTCGCCCGGGACCTCGGCACCGGATCGCTCGTCGAAGCGGGCCTCGATGACTTCCGCGTCGACGGCATCGGCTGCGCGGCCTCGAATCCGGCCGACCTCGACGGCAACGGCATCGTCGACGGGGCCGACCTGGGCCTGCTGTTGGCAGGCTGGGGCTCGAGCTCGCCCGACCTGGACGGCAACGGGTTGTGCGACGGCGCCGACCTGGGCCTGCTCCTGGCCGGATGGACGAACTGACCCTTCTCGACCACGCGTGATTCCAGCGGGCTCCGGCATGCGCCGGGGCCCGCTGTGCTTATCGGGACGGCATGTCGAGCGAACTCGTCGAGGTTGGCCCGCGCTATACTCCCCGACCCTGCTTCCTGCGCATGTGGCGAAATTGGCAGACGCGCCAGCTTGAGGTGCTGGTGGGGCAACCCATGGAGGTTCGAGTCCTCTCGTGCGCATTGACCGTCGCGGATCCCGCGGCGGTCTTTTTCTTGCTGAGTGCGGCGTCCCGCGCCGCAATGTTGAGTGCGGCGTCCCGCGCCGCGAGCCACGGTCGATCGCCACCACACCCCGCGCACGCATGACCAGCCTTCCCGTCACCCACGAACCCACGCTGCGCGTGAACGAGGTGTTCCACTCGATCCAGGGCGAGAGCACCCGGGTCGGCGTGCCCATGGTCTTCGTGCGGCTGACCGGGTGCCCCCTGCGCTGCCGCTACTGCGACACGAGCTACGCGTTCCGCGAGGGAACCACGGTGCCGGTCACGCAGCTGCTCGATCGGGTGCGGGCGTTCCGATGCCCGACCGTCGAGTTCACCGGCGGCGAACCGCTGGCGCAGCGTGCGGTCTTCCCCGCCATGGCCACGCTCTGCGATGAGGGGTTCACGGTGCTGGTCGAGACCAGCGGCGCCGTCGACATCAGGCCCTGCCATCCTCAGGTGATCCGGATCCTGGACCTGAAGACGCCCGGCAGCGGCGAGGTGGATCGCAACCGCTGGGAGAACCTCGCCGACCTGCGGCCGCACGACGAGGTCAAGTTCGTCATCACCGACCGCCACGACTACGACTGGGCGCGGGAGGTCATCGGGCGCGAGCGGCTCCACGAGCGATGCCATGCCGTGCTGATGAGCGCCGCCCACCGCCAGGCCGGCGACGCCGACATCCAGGGGTGCGACGGACTCCCGCACCGGAGCCTCGCCGAGTGGATCCTGGCCGATCGACTGCCGGTCCGTCAGCAGGGCCAGCTCCACAAGGTGATCTGGGATCCCGCCACGCGCGGCGTGTGAACGGTCCGTCCGCGTCTCCGGGCGGAACGTGCCTCAGTACACCCAGCCCTCGACGAGCGCCTCCTTCGGCGCAACGGTCGGCGCCGGCTCCAGAGCCAGCAGCAACGCATCCAGCAGGTCGCCTTCCTCGTCGGCGATGGCCTGTTCACCAATCGATTCGGGTACGACCAGCCCTGCCCGCACGGCCCGGGAAAGGATCTCCTCGCGCACCTCCCGCGGACGATCGCCCTTGCCCTTGTAGCCCTTGTGCGGCCAGCCGCGCCGCTGCAGGTCGCTCGCGGGGCAACTCTCGCACACGACCGTCTGCATGCCGGGAGCGCCGGCGACCACCGGCTCGATGCGCACGCCCTCCTGCGCGAGGGGCACGAGGATCTCGCAGACGAAGGTCCAGGTCTGCTTGAAGACGCGCAGGTTCGTCGGCGGCATCGGCGTCCTGAGTTCGTGGTCGCACGTGCGGCGCGGCTCCTGGCGCGTCAGGGTGCGAAGCCCGCTCCGCCAGTCGCGGGCGCCGGCGAAGCCTGCCATCCACTCGGCGCAACCCCTCCAACCCTTGACCCCGGCCTCCTCGATCGTCGGCAGGGCAAGGCCCATCGGTGCATCGATGCGCCACAGGTGCGGCCGGCCATCGGCCACACCGGCCCGGATCCGCTCGAGCAGTCCCTTGCGATCCGCGCGCTCGACCTGCACCGGCGTCTGGCGCCCGTGCCGCGTCGCGATCCTGATCTTGTGCGCACCGCCGGAGTCGGCACCGCTGAAATCGACGCCGTGGATGATGAGCCAACGTTCCATGGCGGCGAGGCTATCCACACGGGGCAGCGGCCGTGGCGCGGTCGACGGGCAGCGACCCACGCATCCCGCGCACGAGGTCGCCGGGCCGGTGCTCGCGCTCAGTTCATCGAGCCGCAGCTGCCGGCATTCTTGCCGCATGGGCAGCAGCCGCCGGTGTGCACGTGCGTGCTGCCGACGGGCGAACCGCCGACGCCGAAGACGCTGTGGCGACGCTTGAAGGTGCGTCCCTTGCCGGCGGGATCCTCGATCGGCGCGTCGGCATCCTTCATGGGCCGCAGCAGCTCGACGACCTCACCGTCCTCGATGCACTCGTACTCGTACAGGGGCATGGGATCAGGATAGGCGAGGACGGTGGTCGAGCGAAGCATCATCCCGGCGGCTGCGGCGCGGCTTGCCCTTGGGCGAAGGTCGTGCGGGCGTGCCGGCCGGCGACGCGCCCCGCGATGGGCCGCGGCCGGTCTTCCCCGCACCGCGCGACGCACCCGCACCGCGCGCAACCGCCCGCGGCGGGCCATCCGAACCACGCGCACCAGGCCGCGAAGCACGATCGGCACCACGCACCTGCGTCCGCGACGCTCCTTCGTCACCGCGCACGCCGCGCTCGGCGCGCGCCTTGGCCGAGAGGTCGCGCGTGCGCTGCGCCCGACGCTCGAGGCGATCGCTCTTCTCGTTGCGCCGCGAGGCGTGGATCCCGCGGCGCTTGCGCACCGGGGCGCCGCCTTCGTTGCGCTCCGCGCGCTCGCGGCGACGGTGGATGGTCGCGGCATCGGCGAACGCGTCGCGGCGGACCTGGTCGAGCTCATCCGTCGTCAGGTCGCGCCACTCGCCCACGGCGAGCCCCTTCAGGCGCAGCGGTCCCATCTTCACGCGGCGCAGCTTCTTCACGGGGTGACCGAGCGCCAGCAGCATGCGGCGGATCTGGCGGTTGCGCCCCTCGAACAGCTCCATGTAGAGGATCGTCTTCTGGCGGTCCCGCGCGATCACGTCGAGGCGACCCGCCTTGGCCTTGCGGCCGGGGCCTCGCTCGCCGTCGGAGAGGAAGACGCCGCGCTCGAGGCGCTTGATGTCATCGTCGGCGAGCTGCCCCGCCACGGTGACCTCGTAGCCCTTGTGCATCTCGTAGCGCGGATGCGTGAGCCGGTTGGCGAGCTCGCCGTCGTTGGTCATGAGCAGCAGGCCCGATGAATCCATGTCGAGCCGACCGACCGGGTAGAGCCGCAGGCCGCTGGGATGGTCGACGAGGTCGACCGCGCACGAGCGACCCTCGGGATCGCTGTTGGTGCAGACCACGCCCTTGGGCTTGAAGAGCAGCACGTATGCGACGCGCGAATCACGGCGCACGCGGCGGCCGTCGGCGACGATCTCGTCCTTGACCGGGTCGATCCACGCGGGCAGGCTGGCGACGACGGTGCCGTTCACCTCGACGAGGCCCTCGGCGATCATCTCCTCGCAACGGCGTCGGCTGGCCACGCCCGCATCGGCAAGGAACTTCTGCAGGCGGACGCCGCGCGAGGCGTCGGTGAAGGGATGATCGGCCTTGGGCATGCGGACAAGTATGACGGCTATCCTCGGCGCATGCACGGCCAGATGCTCATGATCGTCGCGCTTGCGGTGCAGGATGCGCCCGTCGGGACGCTGTCGACCGGCACGCGGGTCGCACCCGCCGCCCTCGGACCACCGGCCCTCGTCGACCCGTTCGCGGCCGGCACCGTCGTCGGCGATGCCGTGGCGGCCAACGGGCTCGCGGCGCCCCTGCGCGCGACCGCCGGACTGATCACCCGGTTCGGCACCGAGCGTCGCGATCCCAACGACGCGCCGTGGGTGGTGCGCTGCTTCGACGAGCCTTGGCGCGTGGCGGATGCCGCGCGCGCGGTGACGCAGCCCTGGCGCAGCAGTGGGCGCCCGCTGCAACGCATCGCCCTGACCGCGGCGCAGGCGCTGGGGCAGCCGCACCAGCCCGGTGCAGGCCAGGGCACGCTGCCCATGGCCGACACGCAGGGAGCGGTCTTCGCACTGGACTTCCTCGCCAATGGTGCCCGCGTGCATCGCACGGCGCTGCTCGATCCGGTGCTGGCGCGCCTGGGCTGCGATCGCACCGCCCTGCGCTCGCGATGGCCCCGACCTCGAGCGCCACCTGTCGCTGGTCCGGGCGAGTACGGACGCGGGCTGGGCAGCCGTTCCGGCGCTCCTCGCCCACCTCGACGCAGACCTGCCGGGTGGCCTCGACTGGACCGCGCAGGAGCCGGCCGCACTGCCCGATCCCCTCGCAGGAAAGGTCGACGGCACCATCCTCGCCGCCGAACAGGTCGATGGACTGGGCTGGGTCGTCGTGGGCGGCCTCGGTGCGAACCGGTACGACATGGACGCCGTCGCTGCGGTGCTCGATCCGGGCGGCGATGACCGCTACGCGTGGGGCGCAGGTGCGCCGATCGACTCGGTGATCGTCGACCTGGCCGGCAACGACCGTTACGAGGGCGGCGACGTCGGTGGGCCTGCGTCGGGCATTGCGTGCCTGGCCGCGATCGATGACCACGCCGGCAACGATGTGTACCGGGGTGGCCTGCTCTCGGTCGGCGCCGCGGCCTTCGGCGTCGGCCTCCTTCGTGATCGCGGCGGCGACGATCGATACGAGGGCGGCGCGTGGAGCATCGGGGCCGCGCTCTACGGAGCCGGCATCCTGCTCGACGAGGGCGGGGCCGATGATGTCCGCGGCGGCACGCTCTCCCAGGGCGTGGGCGGTCCGCGCGGCATCGGCATGCTCATCGACCAGGCCGGCGATGACCGCTTCATCGCGGACTTCGGTGCCGCGAGCGCCTACGGAACGCCGGCGACGAACCTCTCGTTCGCGCAGGGCGTGGGCTACGGCTTCCGGAAGTACGCAGCCGGCGGCATCGGCATGCTGCTCGATGCCGGCGGCGACGATCGGTACGAGGGCGGCGAGTTCGCGCAGGGCGGCGGCTACCTGCACGGGCTGGGCGTGCTGCACGATCTCGCTGGCCGCGACCTCTACCGCGCCGACCGCTACAGCCAGGGCTTCGCTGCGCACATGGCCTTCGGCGCACTGCTCGACGACGCCGGCGACGACGTGTACTGGGGTCGCACGGCTGCCAACCAAGGTGCCGCATGGGATGCATCGGCTGCGGTGCTCGTCGATGCCGCCGGCAACGACCACTACCGCGGCAGCGTGCTCGCGCAGGGTTCCGGCGCGATGCAGGCGATCGGCATGCTCATCGACCTCGCCGGCGACGATCGATACGACGCGCCCGGGCCCTACGCCCAGGGCGAGAGCGGGAACAACACCTACCACTGCGGGACCGGTGCGCTCTCGTTCAGCCTGCTGCTCGATGCGGGTCCGGGTGCGGCGCGCATCGGCGATGCACAGGCCGGCGGCACCGTGGTGACCGGCTCGGCGAACGCGGAGCAGCCGTGCGAAAGCCGCCTGCACGGCGTGCGGATCGTCACCCCGACGCCCCTCGCATGGCCGAAGGACGCCACTCCGTAGGATGCCCACCGTGCCCGACCAGGATCGCTCACTCGTCACGCTCAAGCCGAGCCTGCGCGGCACGGGGACCTTCCTGCTCGCCTCATGGCGCCGCTTCCGCACCACGGATCCCGCCGAGATGGCGGCTGCGCTGAGTTTCCGCACGCTCTTCAGCCTCTTCCCCCTGCTCGTCGTGGCGACCCTGCTGACGCGCGCGATCATGGCCGACCGCTTCGAGGCCTTCGTCGGCGGACTGATCAAGGAAGTCGGCCTCGATGACCTGCAGATCGGCGACGAGGGCGTGGTCGCGGGCGAGTGGATGCGCGGCCTCGTGCGTGACGCGGCGGGGATCAACCTGTCGGGCCTCGGCCTCGTGGGCGGCGCGGCCGTCGTCTTCTCGGCGATCTGGCTGCTCGTCGCGATCGAACGCAGCTTCGACCGCGTCGCAGCGACCGGCGCCAAGCGGCCGCTGCGGCGCAAGCTCCTCGTGTACTGGACGGCGCTCACGCTCACGCCGGTGCTGCTCGGCGCCGTGCCGCTGGGCGTGCGTCTCGGACTTTCCATCTCCAAGCTGCCCGACTTCATGCCGGGTGTCGCCGACTTCATCAGCGGCACCACGGGGTTCCTGTCGATCTGGGCCCTGCTCTTCGCGACCTACGCGTTCATCCCCAACCGCCGCATGTCCTGGAAGGCGACGCTGGCCGGCGCGCTGGCCGCCGCGCTCGTGATCATCGCCGGAAAGGCAGCGCTGGGTTCGCTTGCCGCGCGCAGCTTCGGCGCCAGCAAGCTCTTCGCGAGCCTCGGGCTGCTGCCGGTCCTCATGTTCTGGATCTACCTGATGTGGATGGTCGTGCTCTACGGCCTCCACCTGGCGGTCATGATCGATTGGACGCTGCCGCGGCTGCGCGTCGGTGCGCTCCGTCACGCGCGCTGGGAAGCCATCGACGATCCCGGCCGTCCGCGCGCGACCGGTCGGTCGCGAACGCGACGCGTTCGTTGAGCGACGCGCGGCCCCGTTCGCCGATGGTCGGTCAGGGAGCGGCCCAGGCCTGGGCTGCCTTGACGGCGTCGGTCCGGTCGGCCTCGGGAATCTGTTCGCGCAGCCAGAGCAGGTACGCACGCTGCACCGCGTCGATGTCGCCGAAGCTCGACTCGAAGGCCGACTGCGGCGTGGTGCCGGGCTTGGCTTCACGACACGCGGCGAGGAAGGCCCTGAACTCCGTCGGACGCTCGAGCATGCACCAGCGCACGAGCATGCACGACTGTGCGTAGAAGGCCTCCTGCGCCTGCAATGCGGTCTGCATCGAGCCGGCACTGGGCATCACGCTGGTCGAGACGAGCACGCGCACCGGCATCAGCTCATTCGCCAGCAGCGCCTTGCGGAACGTGCCGAACCGCTCATCGCGCATCGAGGACGGACCACCGGGGCGCCGCACGTCATCAGTCTCGTAGCCCACGGCGAGGCCCTCCGCCAGCCAGAGCGGGTTCAGCCCGCCGGCCGACTGCAGGCCGCACTCGAAGAAGAGCTGGTGGGCAGCCTCATGGACCACCACCACCTTGAGGCTGTCGTCGACGGCGGCCTCGCGCTGGGCCCGTTGCGAGGCCAGCTTCGCGCGGGCCTGGTCGACTTCGCGC
>JBEGNG010000111.1:0-6279 GCA_041182645.1 Planctomycetota bacterium | reverse complement strand
CAGGCCCGCGCACGCCTCGCACGCGCCCTGCGGCGAGTTGAAGCTGAAGACGCGCGGCTCGAGCTCCTCGAGCGAGCACTCGGGGTGGTCGGGGCAGGAAAAGTGCTCGCTGAAGCGGTGCTCGGACCAGCCGCCTGCACCGTCGTCCACCAGGAGCAGCAGGTTGCCGCCGCCGGCCTTGAGCGCCGTTTCGATGCTCTCCGACAGGCGCTGGCGATCGTCGACGCTCGCGACGATGCGGTCCACGACGGCATCGATCGTGTGGGCCTCGTGGCGATCGTCGACGCTCGCGACGATGCGGTCCACGACGGCATCGATCGTGTGGGCCTCGTAGCGACCGAGGCCGAACGGGTTCTCGCCGCCGCGCTTCTGCGCATCGCGCAGCTCGATGACGGTGCCGTTCACGCGTGCGCGCACCAGGCCGGCACGCACCATCTGCTCGAGGATCTCCTTGTGGAAGCCCTTGCGCGCGCGCACGAGCGGCGCGCAGACCATCAACCGCCTGCCCGCGCTGGTGGCCAGCACGGACTCCACGATCTGCGACGGCGCGGTCGCGGTGATCGGGTTGCCGCACACGCGCCCCGACTCATCGCGATGCCAGCACGTGGGCGTGCCGCAGCGTGCCCACAGCAGTCGGAAGTAGTCGTAGATCTCCGTCGTGGTCGCAACCGTCGAGCGGGGGCTGTGGCCGCCCGAACGCTGCTCGATGGCGATCGTCGGCGGCAGACCGTCGACCGACTCGATGTCGGGCTTCTTCATCTGGTCGAGGAACTGGCGCGCGTAGGCGCTCAGGCTCTCCATGTACTTGCGCTGGCCCTCGGCGAAGATCGTGTCGAACGCCAGGCTGCTCTTGCCGCTGCCGGAGACGCCGGTGATCACCACCAGCCGGTCGCGCGGGATGTCGACCGAGAGCCCACGAAGGTTGTGCTCCCGGGCGCCGCGGACGCGGATGCAGTGGGTGGGGTCGTTTCGGGTCACGGGAGGGGCATTATTGGGGCCTGACGCCCCGGAATTCGCGCATTCTGCATCTTGCACCGACGAAATGTGCGTCCATCATTCAGGTCCCGCCGAAACGACAGGTGTGCGCAACGCCTTGTGCGCGCTCGCCTTGGATCCAACCGTGACCTCCATCCGCCCAACCTCGCCCACCGAACGCGTCCAGCGTGACCGCGTCCGCATCGAGCCCCCTCAGCGGGCGACGGCTGCGGCGGTGCGGTCCCGGCGCCCGACGCCCGAGGAATGGCGCGAGGTGATCGCCCGCGGTTCGCGCCTGCGCCTGGGTGCGCACCGCATCGAACGCTGATCGCGCACGGCGCGTGGTGCGCCTGATCCCGCGATCGCGCCCTTCAGCGATCAACGACCGCTCTTCTTCCTGAAGTGATCGGGCTTGCGGCGCTTGCGTGCCTTGGTGCCCGGCATGCCCGGCGCCGGCCGCGGTTCCTCGCCGGGTTCGCGCAGCACGTCCTCGACCCGCTCCGCGGTCTTCACGCGCTCGATCTCGTCGCGCAGGCGGGCGGCACGCTCGAACTCGAGCCGGCCCGCGGCAGCCATCATCTCCTCGTGCAGCTCGAGCACCAGGTCGTCGCGGTCGATCGTGACCTCGCGTCGCCGGCCTGCGCGCTCGGCGCCGCGCCCTGCGCTGATCTCGTCCTCGATCCCGCGGCGGATCGCCTTCTCGATGGTCTTCGGCACGATCCCGTGGCGCTCGTTGTAGGCGATCTGCTTTGCACGGCGCCGCTCGACCTCGTCGATCGCGCGCTGCATCTCGGGGGTGACGCCGTCGGCGTACAGCAGGCATCGGCTGCCGGCGTTGCGTGCCGCCCGGCCCATGGTCTGGATCAACGCGCTCGTGCTGCGCAGGAAGCCCTGCTTGTCGGCATCGAGGATCGCCACCAGGCTCACCTCGGGCAGGTCGAGCCCCTCGCGCAGCAGGTTCACGCCGACGAGGCAGTCGAAGTCGCCCTCGCGCAGCGCACGCAGCAGTTCGAGCCGCTCGAGCGTCTCGATCTCGGAGTGCAGGTACCGCACGCGGACGCCCTGGTTGTGGAACCAGTTGGTCAGCTCCTCGCACAGCCGCTTGGTCAGCGCGGTCACGAGCGTGCGGCCGCCCTTGCGGGCCTCGGCGCGGACCTCCTCGAGCAGGTCGGCGACCTGCCCGCGCGCCGGCCGCAGCGTGATCGGCGGATCGACCAGGCCGGTGGGGCGGATGACCTGCTCGGCGATCACGCCGCCGCACTGCTCGAGTTCCCACGGCCCCGGCGTGGCGCTCACGAAGACCGCCTGCGGCAGCAGCGACTGCCACTCCTCGAACGTCAGCGGCCGGTTGTCGAGCGCACTCGGCAGCCGGAAGCCGTGCTCGACGAGCACCTCCTTGCGGCGACGGTCACCGAAGTACATGCCGCGGACCTGCGGGATCGTGACGTGGCTCTCATCGACGATCATGAGCCAGTCGTCCTGGCCGCGTCCGGGCACGTTGCGGAAGTAGTCGAGCAGCGTGTACGAGCGGCTGCCCGCGGCGCGGCCTTCCATGTGGCGCGAGTAGTTCTCGATGCCCCGGCACGCGCCGGTCTCGGCGATCATCTCGAGGTCGTACTTCGTGCGGCCGAGCAGCCGCTGCGCCTCGAGCAGCTTGCCCTGCGACTGGAACTCGAGCACCTGCGCGTCGAGCTCGCCCTTGATCGAGGCGAGCGCGCGGTCGAGCTGGTCCTTGGGCGTGACGTAGTGGACCGCCGGGAAGATGAAGGCCCGTTCCAGCTCGTCGAGGAGCTCGCCGGTGATGGGGTCGAAGGCCTCGATCCGGTCGACCTGGTCGCCGAAGGTCTCGATCCGCAGCGCGACCTGCTCGTTGGCGGGGAAGACCTCGATGCAGTCGCCGCGCACGCGGAAGTTCCCGCGTTCGGGCGCCACGTCGTTGCGTGCGTACTGCATGTCGGCCAGGCCGAGCAGGAACGCGCGGCGGTCCAGCGTCATGCCGCGCTCGAGCATGAGCATCGTCTTCATGTACTCGTGCGGCGAGCCGAGGCCGTAGAGGCACGACACGCTGGCCACGACGATCGTGTCGGGGCGCGAGAGCAGGTTGCTCGTGGCGGCCAGGCGGAGACGGTCCAGGTCCTCGTTCCGCGAGGCATCCTTCTCGATGAAGATGTCCCGCTGCGGGATGTACGCCTCGGGCTGGTAGTAGTCGTAGTAGCTCACGAAGTAGCTCACGGCGTTGCGCGGGAAGAGCTGCTTCATCTCCTCGTAGAGCTGCGCCGCGAGCGTCTTGTTGTGGCTCATGATGAGCGTGGGCCGCTGCGAGCGGGCGATCACGTTCGCCATCGTGAAGGTCTTTCCCGTGCCGGTCGCGCCCAGCAGCGTCTGGAACCGCTCGCCGCGCGCGAGACCGCCCAGCAGGTGCTCGATCGCCTCCGGCTGGTCGCCGGTGGGGGCGAAGGGGCTCACGAGCTCGAAGCGGCGCTCCATGCAGGCAAGGGTACGCCGCCGCTGCTCACGCGCCGCGGGCTGCTGCGAGCAGTTCGCGCGCGGGGCGCCGCATCAGGTGCACGCCCGCCGGCGTCGCCGCGAGCGCGGTGAGCCCCAGGAGCACCAGGCAGCCGATCGTCAGCGGCAGGGGCGAGAGCGTGACCTTGAGGTCCAGCCCCGCCAGGTCGTGGTAGAGGCGCGTGGCCATCCAGGCCAGGTGGATCCCGAGGCCGAAGCCGCTCACGATCGCGGACAGCGCGATCGCCAGCACCTCGCCCAGGATCACCCGCAGGAGCAGCGATGGGGTCGCACCCACGGCGCGCAGCACGCCGAACTCCTGCCGGCGCGCGGCGATGCCCGCCACCACGACGTTGCCCACCGCGAAGCACGCCAGCATCATCGCGCCCAGCGCGATGCCGGCACTCAGCGCCAGCATGACGTTGCCGATCTCGAGCACCGCGCGGCGGATCGTGCGGCCGCTGGCGAAGCTCGAGCCCGGGACCTGGTCCTCGAGCTGCGCGGCCAGCGTCTTCTCGCCCGCGTCATCGAGCTCAGGCGGCATGCTGAACTGCATGATCACGGCTTCGCGGTTGCCGAAGTCCCGGGCGACGACGTCGAAGTCCATGAAGACGCACGAGACCGCGTGCTCCATGTACATCGACCGGATCCCGAAGAACTGCGTGGCCAGGTCGAGCCCCGCGGAGCCGACGACGCCGACGATCGTGAAGGGGCGCCGCTCCTCGCGCGCGCCGAGGAACAGGCGATCGCCCACGTCCAGCCCGCGTGCGGTCAGGAACTCCTCGGCCACCAGGACGCCGGAACCGTCACGCAGGGCGGGCAGGGCCGCCTCGGGCGTGCCACGGATCCAGTCGATGCGGTTCTGGCGGAAGAACGCCTCGGGCTGGAAGCCGATGCACACCACGTTGGGCGGCGAGATCGACTTGAGTCCGAGCACGGTCTCGTCGGTCGTGCCGTCCTTGCGCTCGAAGCCGCGCACGCGGATCGGCATGTAGCCCACGCTCACGGCGTTGATGACGCCCGGGATCGCGCGCACGCGGTCCTGCTCCTCGCCCGAGAAGCCCGCGGTCTTGAAGACGAACGCATCCGCGAACTGCACGCGTTCGGTCAGGTTGCGCACGAGCGCCTCGCTGTCCGATCGCGTGCCGACCATGAGCGACACGCCCATCATCAGCGCCCCGGCGGTCAGGCCGAAGCGGATGGGGCTCGCGCGGAGGCTTCCGGCGAGCAGCCCCGTCGGCACGCCGAGTGCGCGCTCGAGCATGGCGCCGGTCCACGGTGCCATGGCCGCGAGGATCGGCACCGAGAGCAGGAACCAGCCGACGTGCACGAGCGGGAGCCCGACCAGCGCCCACGCCCAGAAGCGCGGTTCCACGTCGGGGATCAGGAGCAGCAGCAGTTGGACCACGATGCACCCGGCGCCCAACGCACCGAGCGCCCAGGGCAGTGCGCCGCTGGTGGCGCGTGCCCGGACGGTGAGCGCCATGAGCGGCGAGACGCGCGATGCGGAGGTCGCGGGCCAGAGCGCACCGAGCAGGCCGCTCATGACCGCACCGCCCAGGCTGAGCATGATCCCCAGCGGCGCGATCGAGAGGCCGGCGGGCACGAGCTCACGGAAGTGCTCCGCCAGGCCCCACGCGACGCCGATGCCCAGCGGTGCGCCCAGCAGGCCACCCAACCCACCGATCACGGCACCGACGATGACCTGACCGAGGAAGAGGTCGCGGCGCTCGGCACCGATGCAGCGGGCGATCGCCATCTCGCGCACCTGTTCGCTCACGGCAACGGTCATGCCCGTGGCGACGATGAAGGCGCACGACATGAATGCGATCATCGTGGCGATGAGGAGGCCGAGGTTCGCGGCCTCGAGCTGGCGCGTGAAGCCGGCGGTCGCGAGTTCCGCGGGCTCGAGCACGAGCGGGTCCTCGAAGGCGCCCTTGTGTTGGTCGATCCATGCCTGCGCCTTCGTGCCCGGGGCGAGCTTGATCGCGATGCGGCTCACCTCGGGATCCTGGCCCTGCGCCTCGGCGAGCGTGCGCCGGTCGACCTGGGCGAGCGGCCGCTGCAGGGCGCCCAGGACGGGTCGTTCGTAGATGCCGGTGATCGTCAGCCGCAGCGGCTCGCCGAAGCGCTGCACGTCGACCTGCGTGCCGGGTGCCGCGCCGAGCATCTGCGCCGCCAGAGGATCGACGATGATCTCGTCGGCGCGCTCGGGGCGCCGGCCGGCGACCATCGTGACCTCGCGCAGCCGCAGGTCCTCGACGAGGTCGTCGCCGCGGGCCTGCACCGTGGCACGCCGGGCGCGCCCGAACTCGTCCTTCGTGCCGTCGGTCCGGACCAGCGTCAGCGACCCGTCGAGCCGCCCGGCCGCGTGCTCCACGCCCGGCAGCGCACGGACCGCAGCGAGGGCATCGTCCGCGAAGTCCTCGCCGTAGCGCTGCACGAGCCGCGCATCCGCGTCGCCCACGAGCTTGCGCAGCCTCACCTCGACGTTCGACTGTGCCGTCGCGATCGCGCACGACACCGCCGTGACGAGCGCCGCGCTCAGCGCGACCGCCGTCACCAGCAGCGCGGTGCGGCCGCGCCTACCGGCCAGCGCCTGCCGCGCGAAGCACCAGCTCGGATGGAGTGAGGCCATAGGATTCGAACCGTCCGGCGACGACGCCGTCGCGAAGCACGAAGGTCTCGACGCAGTTGCTCGCGGCCGCCGGCTCGTGGGTGACGACGACGACCGTCATCTGCCTGCGCGAGGCGACCTCGCGCAGGATCGTCCACAGCCGCTCGGCGCTGGCGCTGTCC
>JBEGNG010000110.1:0-8696 GCA_041182645.1 Planctomycetota bacterium | reverse complement strand
GCACGGGTCGTTGATCAAGGGCTGATCGTCACTCGCCGGGCTTGGCAGCGGCCGCATCGGCGGCCGGGGTCGCCGTCGGCACGGTCACGTCCGGCTTGCCCGATCGTCCGGGTCGGCCTGCACCACCGCCTGCGCCCTCGCCTGCGGACCCGGCACGGGCCTCACGGCTGTCGGCGGCGGGCGGGTTCACCGATTCGGGCGAGAGCTGGCTCGTGATCTCGTCGGCACGCGGCTCGCGCAGCAGCACCACGTCACCGGCGGCCAGCCCGTCGACGATCTCGGCGTCCACCTCGCTCGTGCGGCCCACGCGCACGAGCTTCTGCGCGTAGCCGCCGCCGTCGGGGATGTAGACGAAGCTCGCGCGGCCCTTGCGGAAGACCGCCTGCACCGGCACGCTCAATGCTTCACGCACCTCATCGAGCAGGATCTGCGCCTTGCAGCGCATGCTCGGCTTGAGCGCCAGGTCGTCGCGCTGCTCGAGCGCCACGCGCACGGTGTAGTCGCGGCGATTCGGATCGCGCCAGCCACCGCTCTCGGCAAGCACGCTCACCCCGAGCACGTCGCCCGAGATCGGCACGCCCGGCGAGGCGTCGCTGAAGACCGTCACGCGCTGACCGGGCTTGATGCGGCCCGAGAGCGCCTCGCTCACCTTGAGGTTGGCGACCATCGCGCTCGTGTCGGGCAGGATCATCACGAGTTCGTTCGGCTTGAGTTCGGTGCCGGCCTGCGGCGGGGGCGTCTCGCTGCCCCGGCCCCACCCGCCGGATTCGAGGCTGCTGGCATAGACGACCAGTCCGTCGCTCGGGGCCTTCACGGTGCAGTAGGCGATCTGCTGCTTCGTCTGGTCCAGGCGCTCCTGCGCCGTCTGCTGCTTGAACCGCGCGCTGTCGAGCTCGGTGCGAGCCTTCACGAGCTCGGCGTCCTTCTTCTGTTCCGTACGGCCGCGCTCGGCGCGGGCCTGGTCGAGGTCGCTCTTCTTCTTCGCCTCGTCCTGCGGGTACTGGAACTCGTCATAGACCTTGATGTCGATCTCGGCCTGCTTGACCTTGGCGTTGGCCTGGATCAGCGCCACGCGGTCCTTCTCGTAGTCGTCGCGGCTGATGAAGCCCTTCTCCACCAGGCTCTTGGCCTCGTCGAAGCGCTTGGCCAGGCGTTCGGCATCGATGCGGTTGGTCTCGAGCGCCGTGGCGAGTTCCTGGCGCTTCTTGACGACGTCGCCGTTGAGCCAGCCCTGGAAGCCCAGGTCGGCCATGCGCACCGCCACATCGGCCTTCTCGAGCTCGCTCTGCTTCTCCTGCTCCTTGATGGAGAGGTTCTGCTCGGCGGCGATGACCTCGCCCTGCGCGGTCTTGAGCTTGTCCTCGGCGTCCTTGAGCTTGGTGACGAGCTCCTCCTCGGCCAGCTTGATCAACAGGTCGCCCGCGGCCACGCGCTTGCCCTCGGGGGCGATCTCCGGCCACGCGCTTGCCCTCGGGGGCGATCTCCGTGATGATCGCGCGGCCCTCGAGCTTGTTCCGGATCTCGATCTTGCGCAGCGCGGCGAGTTCGCCGCTGACCGGGAGCACGACGTCGAAGCTTCCCTGCCGTGCGGTGGCGCGGTCGCCGCCCGGCGAGCGGGATGCCGGTGCGGACCACTCCGACGAACCCGAATCATCGCCACGACGACCCACGAGCAGGACACCGGTGATCGCGACCGCGGCCACGCCCATGATGACGAGGCTCGCGAATCGGATGCGCTGCCAAGGCGTGCGGGTTGGGGTCTCGTCGAGGGACATCGTGGTGCAGGGTAGGTCGGCGATCGGGGGATCGGTTCAGGAATTCGCGGGGGCCTGGGCCGGTGCGGTGGACGGCGGCTGGGTCATCGGTGCGGGCGGTGCCGGCACGGTGTTCACGGGGTTGGGCATGAGTTCCGCCGTGCGCAGATAACGGACATCGAGGCCCTTGGGCGGCACGAGCCCGCCGTCCTGCGACACCCGGAGCTGGCCGGTTGAGTTGAGGTAGTTCAGGATCGAGTTGAGGTAGTTCAGGATCGCCACCTGCAGTTCGCGGCGAGCGCGGTCGCGGTCGTTGAGGGCACGCACGAGGGCATCGACCGTCTCGGTGCGGTCACGCGGCGTGGCGCGGTCGGGGGCGGCGTCGATCGATTCCTGCCGCTGCTGCGCGATCGCGATGTTGCGCTCCTGCAGCTGCAGGGAGAACAGGCTGCGCTCGATCGCGCGGGTGGCCTGGCGCACCTGCACGCTCACGGTGTCGCGCGTGTTGAAGAAGGTGCGCTGCACCTGCTCCTGGCGCAGCTGCGCCTGGCGCAGCGCGATGCGCTCGTCGACGCGGTCGAGGGGAACTTCGATGTTGATGCCGACGGTGTAGTCGTCGAACGAGCCGTCGAGCTGCACGCCGTTGAAGAAGTCCGGATCCTGGAGGAAGTCGATCTGCGCCGCCAGGTCCACCGCCGGGAGCAGGCCGTTGCGGGCGAGCTCGACGAGGCGCTTCACGTCGTCGACCTGGTCGCGGCTGTTCTGCAGGTCGAGTCGGAGGTCGAGCGCCATCTGCACCGCGAGTTCGCCATCGACCACCGGCGGCTTCATGTCCAGCAGTTCGGTCTCGACCTCGAGCAGCTGGTCGGGCGGAAGGCCGATGCGGACCTTGTACCGGTCCACGGCGAGCTTGAACGCCTCTTCCTGCGTTTCTGCTTGGCCAAGTCAGCCTGGAAGGGCACCTGCCGGCCGCTCGCCACCAGCGCATCCTCGCGGTCGACGATCGCCTTGAAGCGCAGGATGCTCTGCTTGGCGTTGTTGATCTGCAGGCGCTGCACGACGAGCCCCATGTACTCGTCGACGAGGCTGACGAAGTACCGGCGCCGGAAGTCCTCGAAGGCGCGCGACGCGTAGATCGTGTTGCGCTGGGCCTGGATGAGCGGCTCCTGCGCGACGAGGCCGGCGCCCTTGAGCAACGGCAGGTCGAGCGCGAAGAACGCCTCGACGCTGTCCTGCCCGGCGATCGTTGCATCACTCAGGTTGTCGGCCACCTGCGCGAGGATGTTCGCGCTGACCTGGCCGCCGTAGGGCAGCTTCTGCGTGACCTCGAACTCGTTCACGAGTTCAAGCGCGAGCGCATTCGTGCTGCCGCCGGACGGGTTCAGGATGTCGTCGCCCGAGATGTCGACCGACTGGAACTGCGGCGAGATGGTGTCGAAGATGCGCGGGGTCCACTCGTTGGTCTCGAGCAGCAGCGCGAGGCAGGCGAGCAGGTACTGCTCCTCTGCATTGCGGTACTCGACGCTCGCCGTGAAGGCCTGCTTGATCGCGCCGGCGAGGTCGAGCTTGACCACGGTCGTCCCGGCGGTGGGCGTGGCGGCATCGGCGATCACCTTCTTGGGATCGAACGGAGGACGCTCGCGCTCGGTGTAGTTGAGTTCGGAGGCCTCGGGGTTCAGCGTGGGCGGGGTCCGCAGTCCCGGCGTGTCGTCGTAGGCGTTGGGGTTGCCGTCCGCCTTGCGGTCGCGGATCGAGGGGACGTTGGCCTTCTCGCCGATCTCGGCACTCGCCTGGCGGATGCGCTCCTCGGTCTGCCGGTCGATCGCCTGCATGCCGCTCTCGCACGCGGGGAGCGCGAGGAGCGTTGGGGCGAGGAGGATGACGGCCAGGCGACGCATGGGAGGGGGACGATCGGGGCGACGCTGCATTCGACCGCAAACGACCGTTGGAGCCAAGATCATCGGTTATTGCGCCCGGTACGGTACGAGGATCGCCCGGAATTTCCCCGCCGACCGCGGACGCGGCACAAGGAGCGGCCATGGACCACACGGTGAACGAGGACTGCACTGACCTCGATGCCCATCGGGCCGGCGATCGTGAAGCGTTCACGAGGCTGGTCGATCGCCATGGAGCCGTCGCGCTGGCGCTCTGCCGCCAGCACACCGCCACGCTGGCCGATGCCGAAGACGCGTGCCAGGAGGCCTTCATCCGTGCCCACCGCAAGCTCCACCAGGTCCACGACTGCACCGGCTTCCGCTCCTGGCTCTACGCGATCGCGAAGCTCGTGTGCAGCGAGCGACGGCGCAGCGCAGGCCGGCGCGCGCGCCACGAGGGACACGCCATGACGATGCATGCGCAGCAGGAACGCGCGCAGGCCGCCACACCCGGCGACGATGCGGCCCACGCCGAGTCGCTCGAGCGGCTCGACCGGGCGCTCGACCGCCTGCCCGAGGACGAGCGACTGGCCATCCACCTGTACTACCTCGAAGCCGACCCGGTCGCCGCTGCACGCAGCGCACTCGGTCTGGGCCGCAGCGCCTTCTACAAGCTGCTTGCGCAGGCGCGCGAGCGGCTCTCCACCATGATCGACCACACCAGCATCGAGCGAGGAACGCCATGACGCCACGGTTCCCCTTCCGTTCACCCGACGACGGCGCATCGCAGCACCCTCACGGGGCCGGCGCCGACGATGCCGGCAGTCCACCGCCGCGCGACGAGCTCGACGGGCTCCTGCGTGCCTGGCATGACCACCACCGTGCCACGGCGCACGCGAGCCGCGACCGCCTGCTCGAAGCCGTTGCCGCCGACGCGCGCATGCGCCCGTCCTTCCTGCCGCGATGGGTGCGTCCGCTGGCGATCGCGGCGTCGATCGGGTTGGCGGTGACGCTGGCGCTGCTGGTCACCACGGCAACCGAGCGCACCGCGGTCGCCGAGGGCATCGTCATGGTGCCCGAGGCCGGCCGGCTCGATGCGATCGCGCCCGACGGCACGCTCATCGGCCCCTGCGCGCTCGCGCACACCGACGTGAAGGCCGACATCGCCGGGCCCTTCTCGCGCGTGACCGTGCGGCAGCAGTACCGCAACACCTATCCCGTGAAGATCGAGGCGGTCTACACCTTCCCGCTCTCCCACCGTGGTGCGGTCGACCGCATGACGATGACGATCGTCCAGGCCGACGGCGAACGCGTCGTCGTGGGCGAGGTGCGTGAGCGTTCGATCGCACGCGCCATGTACGAGGCGGCGCGCGAGCAGGGCTACGTCGCGAGCCTGCTCGAGCAGGAGCGTCCGAACATCTTCACGCAGAGCATCGCCAACATCGAGCCGGGCGCGCGCGTGGACATCGAGATCTCCTACGTCGAGACGCTCGTGGCCAAGGCGGGTGCCTACTCCTTCGAGTTCCCGACGGTCGTCGGTCCGCGCTACATCCCCGGCGACCAAGCCAGCACGCCACCCCCCTTCCCCTGCCGTGAGCGGCTGGGGGTGGTGCTGCTTGCTCCCGCATCGGGCGTGACGTTCGACGGCGACCGGCCCGCGTGGGCACCGACGGCCGATGCGCTGCCGACCCTGCTTGCTGGCGCGTACCCGATGGCCACGCCGGAGCAGGTCGCCAAGCGCGCTGCCGCATCGACCTGCGGCTTCACGGTCACCTACGGCAACCAGAGCCGGGAACGGTGCATGCTCTTCGACGACGGCACCGGTTGGGTGAACGGACGCTGGTTCTGGGTGGCCGGCATCCGTCCCGGTGCGCCGTTCGCGCAGCCGACCTCGGTTGTGCCCGATGCCGACCGGATCACGCCGATGCCGGTCGCACCCGGAACGCGCGCCGGCCACGACCTGTCGATCTCGGTCTCGCTCGATGCCGGCGGCGTGCCGATCACTGCCGTCACCAGCGCGCTCCACGCGATCCGCGAGGACGCCGCAGCCGGGCGCAACGATCCATCGCGGCGCTCGATCGCCCTTGCTGCGGGTCGCGAGATCCCCAACCGCGACTTCATCCTCGGTTGGCGCGTGAAGGACCACGCGATCCTCGAAGGCGTGGTCTCCCACTGGTCCACCCGGACCGCGCCCACGGGCATCGGCTCGAGCTTCGATGCGTCGAGCGTGCCGGCCGCGGTCGATGGCGGTTACCTCACTGTCGTGCTCGCGCCGCCGGCGGTCGTCGCACCGGCCGAGGTTCCCGCGCGTGAACTCGTCTTCGTCCTCGACACCAGCGGCAGCATGAGCGGCTTCCCCATCGAGAAGGCCAAGGAACTCATGATGAAGTCGATCGCCGCGATGCGGCCGACCGACACCTTCAACGTCATCACCTTCGCAGGCGACACGCACGTGCTCTGGCCGCAGCCGCGCCCAGCCGACGACGCGAGCATCCGCGAGGCGCAGGCCTTCGTCGGTGGCCAGCGCGGCGGTGGCGGCACCGAGATGATGCAGGCGATCGATGCGGCGCTCGTCCAGCGCACGGGTTCGGGCCTGACGCCGGCTGCACTGGCCGACCTGCCCGCCGATGGCCGCTCGGTCCGCCTGCTCGTGCCGTACACGGCGCTCGTGCAACTGAACGGCCGCGCATGCATCCAGGCCACGCCGCAGGTGGCGATTCCCTTCACGAGCCCGGTCGAACTTCCGAGCGTGCTGAAGCCCGAGGGCGTCACGCTCTCGATGGAAGGAGCCTGGTCGACCGTCGGTGGCGAACGCGTGCTGCAGGTGCGCGAGGCCGCCTTCGCACCATCGGCTCCGGCCGCACCGATGAGGCTCTGCATCTTCCTGACCGATGGTTTCGTCGGCAACGATCGCGGCATCGTCGCAGCCGTGCGCGCCAACGCGGGCACCACACGCGTCTTCAGCCTCGGCATCGGCAACAGCGTCAACCGCTGGCTGCTCGACGAGATGGCCCGTGCTGGCCGCGGCGAGTGCGAGATCGTCACGCTCGAGGCCTCGGCCGACGAGGCCGTGGCGCGGCTCACCAAGCGCATCGCCACGCCCGTGCTGGCCGACGTCAGCGTGTCCTTCGAGGGCATCACCGCGACGGCCGTCACGCCGTCGCTGCTGCCGGACCTCTTCGATGCGAAGCCGATCGTGGTGCACGCGCGCTACGCGCAGCCGGGCCAGGGGACGATCGTGCTGCGTGGCCGCACCGGTGCCGGGCCGTGGGAACGCCGCGTGCCCGTGTCGCTGGCCGGCATCGGGCAGCCCGGCAACGGTTCGATGCTGCCGTCGCTCTGGGCGCGCAGCCAGGTCGATGATGCGCTCGCGCCCGTGCTCAAGGAACTCGAGCAGGATGCGGTGCCTGCCGAGGTGCGCCGTCGCGTGACGAGCCTGGGCGAGGGCTGGCAGGTGATGACGCCCTTCACGAGCTTCGTCGCCATCGAGAAGGCGCGCGTGACCGTCGGAGGCAAGCCCATGCTCGTGCCGGTTCCGATCGAGTTGCCGCAAGGCACACGCTTCGATGGGTTCTTCGGTGAGTGGCGCGGCGGCGCCGTGGCACGCCCGGACGCACGGAAGCATCGTGCCGATGCTGGCGCATGGGACGGCAGTGCGGGCGCGGCGCCGGTCGTCTCAGCCGACATTCCGAACGCGGGTGCCGAGGTTGCGCCATCGAGCGAGCCGTTGGCCAGCCGTGACCGGTCTGGGCGCGCGGAGCGAAGGCTGGACGCCATCGACGCGAAGGCCCAAGGACATGGCGAGGCTGAGCAGCTCGTGCGGCGTGGTGGCGGCATGTCAGGCAGGCCACAAGGCCAGGTGGAACCGAGGCAGCCTTCAGGCGTGCCGCTCGCCGGTGGTTCCGGTGGCGGCGGCATGGTCGGTGGTGGCTTCGGTGCACCGTCGGCACCCAAGGTCGCGACCGCGCCGTCGGCAGCCACGCCCGGCGCACCGGAGGCGAAGGAGAAGCGCCGCGCATCGAAGGAGTCCCTCGCCATGCGTGATGCGCGTCCCGAGACGCCCGCGATGAAGGCCGATGGAGCATCGGCACCGGCAACACCTGAACCGAGGCCGCTGGCTGGATCGAGCGCACCCACCGACGCCGCTCTGGCACAGGAGGCGGATGCGCAGGCCCCCGCGATCACGACGGAGCAGGCGATCATCATGGTGCACGACGTGCGTGACCTCGTCGGCGTCGGAGCCGACGCAGGCGTGGTCGAGGCAGCGACGGCGCGGCTCATGCGCGAGCTGCAGAGGATCACCGGTCGCGAGCTGTGGACGGATCAGGGCGGCGCGAGTGCCGCCTGGTCCGCACAGGATGGGCTGCTGCAGGTGGAAGCCTGGCCGAGCATCCAACGCACGATCGGCGATGCGCTTCGGGTGCGGCGTGACCGACTCGCCACGAGCGGCGGCGTCGATCGCGACCTCATCCCCACGGAGGCCGTGGCCGCGCTCACGGCCATGCCCGCACGCGTGGCCCGTCCAATGACGCAGGCGGAACTCGAGCGCGTGTGGGACCTGCTCGGAGCCGGGCTCTTCCGCCTGTCGATCTTCGGCAGCCCCGTTCCCGCCGGCATGACCATGGCCGCCGATGGCACCATCTGGGTGTCGATCGGGGTGACCGAGAAGAAGGCGCTTTCCGCGCTGGCAGCACGACTCATCGAGCCGGGCATCAACGACGCCGCTCGCGTGATCGTCGGTCGCGTGCAGCCCGGGCGCCTGGCGGAGTTGGTCCTGGATCCTTCGGTCGTGTCGTGCATGCCCGTCGATGCACCGTGATGCTGCAGCGCCGGTGGTCTGTTCCGCTGTGGACAACCTTGCGAGATCCTCACGCGTGCGGCGGCCCCCCGTACCGTCCATCCATGGCCGCTGCCTTCACGTCACGGATCGCGTGGGGCGCTGCATCGCGGGCCTGGGGAACGATTCGGACGGCATGCTTGGTCGTGCTGCCCCCGTCCCTGGTCATCGGTGCAGTGGGCTTCGTCGTGGCGGTCGTCGGCGCGCCAAGCGGCGCAGCGGTGCTGGATG
>JBEGNG010000109.1:0-7283 GCA_041182645.1 Planctomycetota bacterium | reverse complement strand
AGACTAAGCGGTGGTTATCGGTTCTTGATGGCTCGAACGATGATGCCGCCATTCGTGAGGCGGCTGAGATCAGCGCCCGCATCATTCAGGGCGGTGAGGCACAGGATCGCTTGGCGAAACTGTGGGGATCGTGATGCGATTATGGCGACAGGATCGAGACTTATCGATGCATTTTCGAAGCACGATCACAATAGAACGGCCTGATTCCAACAAGGAAACGCGATCATGTCAATATCTGCGCTGAACATCACTGAACTTGGCGACGGTTTCGTGTCGCTTTCGCTGCAGATCAATCCAGAGAAGCCTCGTGGAGGAGTCGTTGTCCTCGATGCTTGGCTGATCGATCAGATCCATATCGCGATGGATCGTGTCGAATCCATGCGTGATCTGAGCGGTTTCATCCTTGAGAGTGCTTCCGAACGCGTGTTCGTCGCCGGAGCGGACCTGGCTGAGATCGACGCGATGGACGACACTGCGCTGCACGGCTACCTGAAGCGCGCGGCCGACGCATTCTGCGCTCGGTGGCGGGCTGGAGATCGCGATGCACTGCGATGGCCTGATCGGGGTCGCGCCCGCCGAAGGCTCGAAGCCCTATCGCGTGGGGTTGCCCGAGGCAGGGCTGGGGATCTGCCCGGGTTGGGGCGGCACTCAATGCCTGCCGGCGCGCATCGATCCGTTGACCGCGATCAAGGCCACCGCAACGGGCGAGACCTTCCCGAGCAACGCCCTGCCCTCCTGTCTCTTCAATGCGGTGGCCCCTTCTGCCGAGGCCGCCCGCGCCACAGCCATGGCTTGGCTGGCCAAGCAGACCAAGCAGCATCCCATCCGATGCCTGCGTGGTGACCACGGGCCGGCACTTCCCGGCGTGGCCGACGCGCTGGCGCAGGGCCCTGGCCGTGTGCGACCTGGTCGAGTTCGGGCTCGAGCATGGATGGAGCGCCGCGTGCGAGCGCGAGCGCCACACGCTCGTCGGCCTGCGCCACACCCCGCAGGCACGCGAGAAGCTCTCGGCTTTCCTCAAGAAGTGAGTCGCGAGCGGGGTTGCTCCGCGCTCGTCCTCCCGCTTCGTCGGTCGCTGCGGACGGCGCGGAGCCGATTGATTGACCGCGTGGCATTCAATGCTGGCCATGCGGCCGTCGCGGAAAAGGGGGCGCGGCCGGGGGCGCCGAACGAACCTCGCTCCGGGCAGCCGGCCCCCTCGGCCGCACATCCGAGGCGGTTTCCCGCAGGCAAGGTGCCGCCCTACACTTCGAGCCCGCGGGCGGCCCGGGCGGTTTCCCGCAGGCAAGGTGCCGCCCTACACTTCGAGCCCGCGGGCGGCCCGGTCGGGTCGCCTGCTCCATTTCACGACGAACCACCCCAGAGGATCCCCCATGAGCTCCACCAACCTCGCCGACATGAAGGGCATCGCTGAACGCGACCGCAAGCAGATCGAAGCCGCGCAGGAGATGCTCGGGCCGGATCCGTCGTCGATGGGTGCGATCAAGAACGTCTTCTGGGGGAACTTCCGCGAGGAACTCATGTTCCCGTATCCGGAGGGCAGCGCCGACGAGACCGCACGCTGCGACCAACTGCTCGCCGAGCTCGACCGCTACATGCGCACCGAGCACCCCGCGCACCTGATCGACCAGGAGCAGCAGATCCCGGACTGGGTGATCAAGCGCCTGTTCTCGCTCGGCGTGCTCGGCATGACCGTGCCCAAGGAGTTCGGCGGCGGCGGCTTCGGCATCACCAGCTACAACCGCGCCCTCGAGCGCATCGGCCGCAGCTGCGGCTCGACCGCCGTGCTCGTGAGCGCGCACCAGTCGATCGGATGCAAGGCCGTCATGCTCTTCGGCACCGAGGAGCAGAAGGCGCGCTTCCTGCCCCGCATGGCGCAGGACACGCTCAGCGCGTTCTGCCTCAGCGAGCCCAACGTCGGCTGCGACGCCGGCGGCCAGGAGACCCGCTGCGAGCTGTCGGCCGACGGCACGCACTACATCCTCAACGGCGAGAAGAAGTGGGCGACCAGCGGCGCGCTCAGCGGCCTCTTCACCGTCATGGCCAAGCAGAAGGTCACCGACCCCAAGTCCGGCAAGCAGAAGGACGTCGTCACGGCGCTCATCTGCACGCCCGACATGGAAGGCGTCGAGATCTTCAGCCGCAACCGCTCCAAGTGCGGCATCCGCGGCACCTGGCAGGCGCGCATCCGCCTGACCAACGTGAAGGTGCCTGCCTCGAACCTGCTCGCGAAGGAAGGCCAGGGCTTCAAGATCGCCATGACCTGCCTGAACTACGGCCGGTGCACGCTGAGCGCGGGCATGCTGGGCGGCGCTGGCCACGCCTACGAGCAGGCGCTCAAGTGGGCCAAGTACCGCCACCAGTTCGACCGCCCGCTCGCGGACTTCGACCTCTGCAAGGAGAAGCTCGCGCGCATGGCCGGCTACGTCTACGCGATGGACGCCATGCTCTACATGACGACCGGCTTCCTCGACCGTCATGACGACGACATCATGGTCGAGACCGCGATGTGCAAGGTCTTCTGCAGCGAGATGGGCTACCGCACCGTGAACGACGCGCTGCAGATCATGGGTGGCGAGTCGTACATGACGGAGAACTCGGTCGAGCGCATCTGGCGCGACAGCCGCATCAACATCATCGTCGAGGGCGCGAACGAGGTCATGCACTCGTTCATCTGGGCCTACGGCGGCAAGCAGCTTGGCGAGTGGATGAAGGGCATCAAGGACCGCCCGTTCTCGAACCTCGGCAGCGCGATGCAGATCGGCTCGGAGCTCTTCCTGGGCTTCCGCCGCGGCCTGCCGACGTTCACCTGCCAGAACCCCCGCATCGCACGCCACCTCGACGAGTGCATGATGCGCATCCGCGAGTTCAGCCACCAGGTCAAGATGATGTTCAAGGAGCACGAGGAGGGCATCGTCACCGCGCAGACCATCCAGTCGCGCCTGGCCCTCGGCGCGCTCTGGATCCACGCGAGCCTCTGCGTCCTCTCGAAGTTCGAGCGCAACATGCGCCGTGGCCTCGAGGGTCGCGAGCTCGAGCACGAGGCCGCCGTCGTCGACCACTTCATCGCCTTCGCCGGCGAGCAGTTCGACGCCGAGCTGCGGGCGCTCCGCCAGAACTGCGACACGACCATGAAGCGTGCCGCCGATGCGGTGCTCGCCTGGGCCGACGGCCTGCCCAACGCCGACTACGTGCTCCCCGAGCGCACGCCGGTCGTGGCCGTGCGCGGCACCGGCAAGAAGCCCGACCAGTCCAACATCCCGCAGTTCGGCTCCGGCAGCGTGTTCGCCGGCGTCAAGGTCGGCACGGGCGCGGGCGCCTGACCGGCTTCGCCGACGGATCGCCGGTCACTACCATCCCCGCCTTTCCCACCGACCCCACGGAGACACCATGGACCTGCTCAAGACGATGCACACGATGGGCCACGAGCGCGTGGCGTTCCACCAGGATCCCGCCAGCGGCCTGAAGGCCATCGTGGCCATCCACAGCACGGTGCTCGGCAACGCGCTCGGCGGCACGCGCCGCTGGGCCTACGCCAGCACCAACGAAGCCCTCTTCGACGTGCTGCGCCTCTCCGAGGGCATGACCTACAAGGCGGCCGCGGCCGACCTGCCGATGGGCGGCGCGAAGAGCGTGATCATCCTCGACGAGCCGGGCCAGCAGCCGACCGAGGCGCAGGGCCGCGCGATGGGCCGCTTCGTCAACACCTTCGACGGCCAGTACATCGCGGCCGAGGACGTGGGCGTGAGCCCGCAGTTCTGCGACTGGATGGCGCGCGAGACGCCGCACATCATGGGCGGCGAGGCCGTCAGCCGCGGCGGCGACCCGAGCCCGTGGACCGCGCAGGGCTGCTTCAACTCGATGAAGGCGTGCCTGAAGTTCCTCGGCAAGCCGGTGAGCTTCTCGAACCTCACCGTCGGCGTGCAGGGCTGCGGCGCGACCGGCTACAAGCTCGCGAAGCTCCTGCGTGATGCGGGCGCGACCGTGCTCGTCACCGACGTGCACGTCCCGACGATGAAGCGCGCGGTCGAGGAACTCGGCTGCGTGGCGCTCGGCAACGACCGCAACCTCTTCACCGAGAAGCTCGACATCCTGGCGCCGTGCGCGCTCGGCGGCGTGCTCGACGCGAAGGCGATCGCGGGCCTGAACTGCTCGATCGTCTGCGGCACCGCCAACAACCAGCTCCTCGATCCGGCGGCCGACGGCGTGGCGATCAAGAAGAAGGGCGTGCTGTACTCGCCCGACTTCGTGGCCAACGCCGGCGGCCTCATCCGCCTCGGCGGCCTCTACCTGGGCTACACCGAGGCGATGGTCGACCAGAAGGTCGCCAAGATCGAGGAGACCACGCTGGCCGTGCTCGAGGAGAGCCGTACGCAGGACTCGACCGCGAACGCCGCCATCGCCTACGCGAAGCGTCGCATCGCCGCCGGGCGTACGAGCGGCAGCAAGAAGCCAGCGACCGTCGGCGTCTGAGCCGGCGCTCCATCGCGCAACCATCACAGGCCGCTGCCCCCACGGGCGGCGGCCTTGTTCATGGTGGATGCCCCGCGTGCGCGCTAGCCTCTGCGCGTGCACGGCATGCCGACGCGTCGCGAGTTCATCGGCACGGCAGCCGCGGCGGCGGGCGCGGGCCTCGTCGCGGCGTGCAGCGCACCAGGCACGTCACCGGGCACCACCGGTACCGGCGCATCCACCCCACCGAAGGAACCTCGGACCATGCACGACTTCTCGCCTCCGCAGACGGGCTGGGACCTGCCGTATCCATCGCAACGCATGCCGACGCTCGCACGCCGCGGCATCGTGGCGACGAGCCAGGTGCTGGCGGCGCAGGCCGGCACCGAGGTCCTCGCGCGCGGCGGCAACGCCGTCGATGCGGCGATCGCGACGGCTGCGTGCATGACGGTGCTCGAGCCCACGACCAACGGCATCGGCGGCGATGCCTTCGCCCTCGTCTGGTCGCCCCGTGACGGCGGCCGGCTGCACGGCTTCAACGGCTCCGGGCGTGCACCGCGTGCGCTCGACCGGTCACGCATGGGCGGCAACACGATGCCCACGCGCGGTTGGGATCCGGTCACCGTGCCGGGCCAGGTGGCGCTGTGGGCCGACCTGCACCGCGACTTCGGCGCCATGCCCTTCGCTGCGCTGATGGAGCCGGCCGCTGCCTTCGCGCGCGATGGTTTCCCCGTTGCGGTGCAGACGGCCAGGCTCTGGGATCGCGCTGCCGCTGCGCTGGGCGCGAACGACGAGTGGCGCCGGACCTTCACGATCGATGGTCGCGCACCGCGGGCCGGCGAAGTCATGCGCCTGCCTGACCACGCCCGCACGCTCGACATGATCGGTGCCACCGGCGGCGCGGCGCTGTACACGGGTGAACTCGCGCAGGCGATGGATGCGATGGCCCGCGGACAAGGCGGATCGCTGCGGCTCGACGACCTGGCCTCGCACGCGACCGAACGCGTGGCGCCCATCTCGATGGGCTTCCGCGGCGCGCGCCTGCACGAGATCCCGCCCAACGGCCAGGGCATTGCCGCGCTCATCGCGCTGGCGCTGCTCGAGCGCGTGGGCATCGACCGCCACGGCGTCGACGACGCGGCGGGAACGCACCTGGCGATCGAGGCGATCAAGCTGGCGTTCCGCGAGGTGCACCTGCATGTGGCCGAGCCTTCATCGATGGTGGAATCGACCGGCACGCTGCTCGATCCCGCGCGGCTCGACGCCCTGGCCGCGCGCATCGATCCCGAGCGGGCGCAGGACTTCGATGCCGGCGTGCCCAAGCCGGGTGGCACGATCTACCTCTGCACGGCGGATGCATCGGGCCTGATGGTCAGCCTGATCCAGAGCAACTACATGGGATTCGGCAGCGGGCTCGTGGTGCCAGGCACGGGCATCGCCCTGCAGAACCGGGGTGCCTGCTTCAACCTCGTGCCGGGGCATGCGAACGAGCTCGCGCCCGGCAAGCGGCCGTACCACACGATCATCCCGGGGTTCCTCTCGCGCGATGCCGGCGCGCCCGCGGTGCATGCTGCGAGCGAGTCGGTCGCCGAGCCGATCGGCCCCTTCGGGATCATGGGCGGCTTCATGCAGCCGCAGGCGCACGCGCAGTACACGTTGCGGTCGGTGGTGCACGGGCAGAATCCACAGGCCGCCCTCGATGCACCACGCTGGCAGTGGATGAAGGCGCTCGAGGTGCAGCTCGAACCGGGTTGGCCGCAGGCGACGGTCGAGGGGCTCCGCGCGCGCGGACACACGATCACGATCGCCGCCGAGCGCTCGGTGACCTTCGGCCGCGGCCAGGCCATCGCGCGGCTCCCCGATGGCGTCCTGTGCGGTGGAAGCGATCTGCGGGGCGATGGTTGCGCTGCGGGGCGGTGAGTGCCATGCGAGGCGTGGCAGATGCCCGGTGGAGCCGGTTTGATCCGAATCCTGCGCTCACGAACACTCGTTCCAGTCGTGTTGGCTTTCGATGCACACGTCGCACCAAACGCCGGTATCGTGTTCAAGAAGCGTATCCCTCATCAACTCATTTGAATCCGTGTCTGGAGGAATTCTAGTGCTTTCTCCCTCATCTCTTCGGAGACCATCGCGGCGACTGCTCATCGCTGCAACGGCGATTGCATCGCTCCTCGCACCGGACGCCGCCCTCGTGCTGGCGCTCCATCCCGGCCCGCCGGCCCTGACCGTAACGGATGCCAACACCTTGGATAAGGCGGCGGCTGCCAGGCTTGACGATCTTCGCGCCGCGCCGGGCAACTGGGGATGGCGGGAATTGGTCGACCGTGGACGTGTTGCCATCGCGCAGGGGGAGTTCTCCGCCGCGGCCATGGCGTTCGAGGCCGCCTTCAAGGCGGCGCCGACTGATGCAGAGCGAGCAATGTCCGCGTACTGCTGGGCGAGCGCACTCATTGCCTCCGCGCAGTCGCTCCCCAATGTTGAAGGCTCCGAAAATCCGGCCAAACGGCTGCTGCTCGTCCAAGCCGGCAACCTTTTGAACGAGGTGCAGCGCGACGTGCCGCAGTCCCGTGAAGTCGCGGCGGCTCGACTTTCCGCGTGGAGCCTTCTGGGTGACGAGCTCGAGACGACGGTGGCGGAGCACCAGTTGAGGGTCATCGACCCGAGCCTCGAGGGCAACCCGCGTTGCCTACTTACCATCGGCATCGTCGCCTTTGTGGTGTTTTCCACCAGCGGCTACGTGTTGAAGACCTACGAGTTTGACGGGTACCTCGAGCCGGAGCAGCGCCTTGCTCTGCGCCGGCTCGTGGTACCCGTCAAACTCGTAGGTCTTC
>JBEGNG010000108.1:0-6028 GCA_041182645.1 Planctomycetota bacterium | reverse complement strand
TGGCCGACGGTCGACGGGACCGGCGTTCGCGACTACATCCACGTGGTCGACCTGGCTGCCGGGCATCGTGCCGCGCTTGAACGCGTGGACTCGATGCTCCACGAGTGCATCAACCTCGGCACGGGCACCGGCCACTCCGTGCTCGGCCTCGTGAAGGCGTTCGAGCGCGTCAACGGCGTCCGGGTGCCGTATGCCATCAAACCACGCCGCCCCGGCGATGCCGCGGCGGCCTACGCCGATCCGTCGCTGGCCCGGCGGCGGCTCGGGTGGACGGCGACCCGCGGCCTGGACGACATGGTGCGCGACGCGTGGGCCTTCGCGCGCCGCGCACGATGACGCGCGTGCGCTACGCTCCGGACGCGTCCATCCCCTCGCACGCCCCCCCCGGTTCCCGGAGCCCCATGACCACCATCTCGACCTCGACCGTCCTCGCACTCGCCTCTTCGCTCGTCCTGCTGCCGGCCTGCTCGACCGCCCCGACGAGCGAGGGTGCGCGCACCGTGCAATCGGCCGACGTCGATGCCTTCCTGACCCGCGTGAAGGAAGAAGACCCCTCGATGAAGAAGTTCTTCGAGAATTGCGAGGCCTACGCCGCGTTCCCCGACATCGGCAAGGGCGGCTTCATCCTCGGCGGTGCGTACGGCAAGGGGCAGCTGCGTTCGAAGGCCGGCAAGCTGCTGGGCTTCTGCGACGTGAGCCAGGGATCGATCGGCGCCCAGATCGGCGGCCAGAGCTTCGGCGAGATCATCTTCTTCCAGACCAAGGAAGCGATGCAGGAGTTCAAGGGCGGCCAGTTCGCACTGGCAGCGCAGGCGTCGGCCGTCGCCGTGAAGGCAGGTGCCGGTGCGAGCGCCGACTATCAGGGCGGCGTCGCGGTGTTCGTGGTCAACCCGGTCGGCCTCATGCTCGAGGCGTCGGTCGGCGGCCAGCAGTTCAGCTACCGCGCCGCATCGGACGTCGAGTGAGCCCGGCGGCGGCATCGGTGGGGAGCGCCGTCGCGCGCGTGGCCCGGCGGCTGTCGCGCGTGCTCGAACCGCTGCATCCGCCGGCATCGGTCGTGTTCACCTACGACCCACTCGACTACGCGTGGCCATGCCACCGCGCATGGTGCGACCTGGCGCGGATCCGGCCGGCTGCCTTGTTCGTCGGCATGAATCCCGGGCCCTTCGGCATGGTGCAGACCGGCGTGCCCTTCGGTGAAGTCGACGCCGTGCAGGGTTTCCTCGGGATCGATGCAGTCGTCACGCAGCCCCGACGCGAGCACCCGCGTCGACCGATCGAGGGTCTGGCGTGCACGCGCAGCGAGGTCAGCGGCCGTCGCTTCTGGGGTCTGATGCAGGCGGAGTTCGGCACGCGCGCGGCCTTTGCGCGCAGGGCCTTCGTCTGGAACTGGTGCCCGTTGGCCTTCCTGTCACCCACGGGCGCGAACCTCACGCCCGACAAGCTGCCCGCAGCCGTGCGTCAGCCGATCGAGCACGCGTGTGATGCAGCGCTGGTCGAGCTCGTCCGCGTGCTGCGTCCCCGCATGATCATCGGAGTCGGCGCCTTCGCCCGCGACCGCGCGCTGGCCGCCCTCGATGGGTCGGTGCCCGTGCACACGGTGCTGCATCCGAGCCCGGCGAGCCCGGCGGCCAACCGGGGCTGGGAGCGGCAGGCGCGCGCCCAGCTCGCGGCATGCGGGTTCCTTGCCTGATGGTGCGCCGATCGGAGACACTCCCGGCATGAGCGATGCACTGCAGCGGGCGTTGGAGGACGCGCGGTCCGGCCGGTTGCCGACCGCCCTGGCCACCGTGCGGCTGCTCGTGCAGCGCAAGCCGGGCGATGCCGAGGCACTGCAGGTGCTCGGCCTGCTGCTGGTGCAGTCCGGCCAGCACGCCCAGGCCGTGCACCACCTGCAGCGCGCCGTCGCCGTCAGCCATGGTGCTTCCGCGGCCCGCAACAATCTCGGCAATGCGCTCGCGGCCGCAGGGCGGCATGCCGAGGCCATCGAGGCGTAGCAGGCGCTGCTTGCGGCGGATCCCGCGTATGCCCGCGCCTGGCTCGGGCTGGTGGGTTCGCTCATCGCGCTCGGGCGATTCGAGGATGCGGTGCGCGCAGCCGAGTCGGGCTTGGCGCTCAAGCCTGACTGGCCGGAACTTGCGCCCAATCATGCCTTGGCGCTCCAGGGCGCTGACCGCCTGGAGGAAGCCGTCGACGTGCTTGCACGGGCCCTCGCGCGACAACCCGGCAACGCGACCGCGCGATCGAACCTGTTGCTGCTGCTGAACTACGTCGACCGTCCGGTGGACGAGCTCCTCCACGCTCACCTTGCCTTCGGTTCGTCGATCGGCGTGCAGCCGCAGCCGCCCCGGGCCGTGCCGGCCATCGGGCGCCCGCTGCGCGTCGGCATCCTCTCGGGCGACCTGCGCACGCATTCGGTCGGTTTCTTCGCTCGCGCGATCATCGAGCACGCTCCGGCCGGCGTGGAGTGCATCGCCTTCGCGACCGCCCGCGGGGATCCGGATGACTCGGCCGCGGCCTGGTTCCGCGACCATGTCGACGCCTGGGTCGACGTCGTGGCGCACGATGATGCGGCGCTCGACGCCGAGATCCGCGATCACCGCATCGACGTGCTCGTCGAGCTCTCGGGCCATACCGCCGGCACGAGGCTCACGGCACTCGCCCGCAAGCCCGCACCCGTCATCGTCACCGCGATCGGCTACCCCAACACCACGGGCCTGGGCGCGATCGATGCGCGCCTGGTCGATGCCGTCACCGACCCACCGGGATCCGAGCGCCTGCTGGTCGAGTCGCCGCTGAGGATCGATCCGTGCTTCCTGTGCTATGCGCCGCCGGCGGTCGATGCCGTGCCGTGCATGCCTGCGCCCGATGCACCGTTCACGTTCGGTTCGTTCAACATCGCATCGAAGCTCCGTGAGCGGACGGTGCGGCTCTGGCGTGGTGCACTCGATGCCGTCCCCGGCTCGAGGCTCCTGTTGAAGTCCCGCGGGCTCGATGGTGCGGCGGCCGCCGATGCCGTGCGCCGTCGATTCGCTGCCGGTGGCGTCGATCCGTCGCGGCTCGACCTCCTGGGCGCCACGACGGGGATGACCGACCACCTCGCGCTCTACCGGCGCATGCACGTTGCGCTCGATCCGACGCCGTACAACGGCACCACGACGACCTGCGAGGCACTGTGGATGGGCGTGCCCGTGATCACCCTGGCCGGGGACCGTCACGCCGCGCGCGTGGGCGCGAGCCTGCTGCATGCGGTGGGCCTCGATGACCTGGTCGCGAAGGATGAAGCCGAGTTCGCATCCATCGCCGCCGGGCTCGCTGCCGATCATGCCCGCCGCATGGCCTGGCGCGGGGGGCTCCGCTCGCAGCTGATGCAGTCGCCGCTTGCCGATGCACCGGGCTGGGCTTCGCGGTTCCACGCCGCCCTCGCCGGGCTGCACCAGGCTGCGTGCGCGCGCGACGCCGCGGTCAGCCCCTGATCGCACGCATGCCGCGCGCGATGCGCGACAGGCCTTCGCGCAGGATGCCCTCGCTCGTCGCGAAGCAGATGCGCACATGACCGGCTGCGCCCTCGCCGAACCAGCGTGGGCTCCCGGGCACGATCGCCACGCCGTGCTCGGTGCGCAGGGCATCCACCAGCGCCTCGATCGCACAGGGTGGATCGATCACGCGGGGGAAGGCCACGTAGGTGGCATCGGGCGCCTCGACCGACATGCCCGGGATCGCGTTGACGGCGGCCACGCACTGGTCGCGCCGGGCGCGCAGGTGCTGCAGGAACGAGTCGAGCCAGGGCAGCGCCTCGTCGTAGGCAGCGGCCGCCGCGACCTGGCTCAGCGTCGCGGCGCCGTCGACGGTCGATGGGTGTTCGCTCGCGGCCAGCATCGCCGAGCATGCCGCGGGATCCTCCATGGCCACGTAGCCGATGCGGAGCCCGGCGAGGCAGAACGATTTCGAGAAGCCATGCACGACCACGGTCCGCTCCGTCACCTCGGGCCCGAGCGCGAGCATGCTCGTGAACGCTGCGGGAGCGTGGACGATCTCGCTCCAGATCTCGTCGCTGAGGATCCGCAGCCCGTGACGCGCAGCCACGCCACCGATCGCCGACAGCTCGTCGCGCGTGAAGCAGCGTCCGAGCGGGTTGTGCGGGTTGCAGATCCCCAGCATGCGCGTCCGGGGGGTGATCAGGGACTCGAGCCGGTCGAGGTCGAGCGGTCCGGAGCGGGTGACGGGCCAGCGCACGGGCTGGCCACCGGCCGAGCGCACCGTGTGCGCGAAGAGGAAGTCGACCGGATCCATCACGATCGCCTCGTCGCCCGGCTCGAGCCAGTGCCGGGCCACCATCGCCAGGCCGGCGGCGGCGCTGTTGACGGCGATCACGCCGTCGGCGGTGACGGCAGCGCCACGTCGGGAGTGGAGGTAGTTCGCCACGCTCGAGCGGAAGCCCGGAAGGCCCTGCGCAGGCCCGTACGAGAGCACGCCATCGCGCACGTAGCGGATGATCGCTTCGCGGATCACCGGTGCGGCGGGAAAGTCGGGATCCGCAGCCGTGAGCGGGATCACGTCCTTCGCCTGCTCGGCCCAGCGCAGGTTGAACGCGCGCTGGCGCAGCAGGTCGAGCTGGACGGCAGCGTCGCTGAATGCGCTCATGTCAGCAGCGGCAGCGGGACGGCGCCGTCGATGGGTTCCACGAATTGCCTGGCGATCGCCCGGCCGCCTTCGACGTACTGGACCATCAGCGGATGCCGGACCGCATTGAACGATCGCATGGCGAGGGCCACGTCGCCCTGGCTTCGGCAGCGTGCGATGAGGTCGGCGAGCAGCACGGCATCCTCGAGCGCACTGTTCGCGCCCTGGCTCGTGAAGGGGAGCAGGGGGTGCGCCGCATCGCCGATCAGCGCGACGTTGCCGCGCACCATCGACGGCGGCGGGTCCATGTCGACCGTGTGCCAGACGTGCGGCGTTGCGGGATCGGTCGCGGCGATCGCGGCACGGACGTCGGCGGGGAACCCGGCGAGGTGCTCGGTGAAGAAGTCCATGGCTTGACCGAGCGCCGGGGGCTGGAACCGCTGCGCATCGAACTGCACGAACCAGATGACGCGTCCACGGCCGGCAGGCACGAGCCCCACGGCCAACCCGCCGCCGGGATGCATCACCTTGCGGAACGTCGTGCCGAGTTCGGCTGCGAGGGCCGGCGCCTGCACGCTCGAGACGATCTCCTTGACGCGACCGGCCTGCCAGGCGTGGCTCGGTGCGACGCACTCGCGGCACCGCGAGCGCACGCCGTCCGACCCGACGAACGCACTGGCCTCGAAGGTCGAACCGTCGTCGAACCGTGCGGCGAGGGCGCGGTTCCCGTCCCAGTCGAAACCGGTGAAGTCGCGGCCGAGCTCGATCGCACCGTTCGGGAGCCCGTGCATGATGGCACTGAGCAGGTCGAATCGACTGACCGCGACGGCGCCGTCGAGGGTCTCGTCCTTGAGGATCGTGCCGTCGACGGCGCGGATCACCGCCCGCTCGAGCGATTGCCCGAGTTCGCGGGGATCGAACTCGATGCCGAGGCCCCGCAGCGCGAGCCAGCCGTTGGCGAGCAGGATGAAGCCGAAGCCGCGTTCCCCGTAGGCCTCCGATCGCTCGAAGAGCGTGACGGGCATGCCTCGGTGGGCCAGCCCGCGGGCGAGGCCCAGCCCGGCCACGCCGCCGCCGATGATTGCGGTGTTCAGGGAACTCATCGGTCCGATCCTAGCGCGGGGGATCGTCACCACGTGGGATCCGAGTGCCCGTAGCATCCTGTCGATGCGGCTCTTGCCCCAGAACCCGGTGACGCCCGCGCTTGCATGCGTCGGTGGTTTCCTGCTCACCGGCACCTTGCTCGCCGCGGTCCTCGCCATGGCTGGCGCGAATGGAGCGGCCCTCGCCGAACTCCCCATCGCGCGCGTGGTCGGCTTCGTCGGCAACGGCTTGTTGTGGATGGGAATCGCGCGGGCATGGGGTGGGTCGCCGACGGGTACCGGCGACACAGAGCAGCGTCACC
>JBEGNG010000107.1:0-6086 GCA_041182645.1 Planctomycetota bacterium | reverse complement strand
GTCGAGGTGACGCCGTCCAGGACCAGGAGCGATGCCGTGCCCGCGAAACCGAAGTTGGCGATCGCCACGTCGATCTCGGCGTTGGCGGTTCCGGCCGGGAACGCCCACGCCAGCGCGCGTGTGTCCTGGTCGGCCGTCGTCGAGAAGGACGGATTCGCATGGGCGCTGACCTGCACCGACACGGGGAGCTGGATGGAGGGATTCGCGGCCGCCTGCGACGTCGTGGTCACCGTCACGATCCCCGACGCGATGCCGGCGGAGCCCGTGTTGAGGGCGAGCTGGGCCACCGCGACCGACGGGGCGAGCGGCGCGACGCCGCTGGCCGAACCGATCACGGATCCCGAACCGGAGACGGAGTACGCCAGGTCATCGATGCCGGCGGCCCAGACGCCATCCGCCACGTTGCTGATGTTGGCACGCACGGGAACGGCCGCCCCCACGAGCACGCGCGGCGCCAGCGCCTGGAGCACGGCCGAGGATGCGGCCGGCACCTGGAACTCCAGCACGACAGGCATGTGGTCCGATGCGCCGAACAGGTGGTTGGCCAGGGCATTCGACCGGGCGATGTTCGTGGGGTAGTACGAGTTGGTGCCCGTGTTGATGGCGATGTCGAAGTGGTTGCCGTCGTTGCCCAGGGTGCGCACGGTGCCGGGGATGTAGGACAGCCCGATGCCGTCGTTCAGCGCACCCGCGAAGAGCGTCAGGTCGAAGCGGTCATCCACGCCGCCGCCGACCAGCGCATCGTTGGCCAGGCGCGGCGACTGCGAGTGCTTGATCGCATTGGCGCTGCCGGTCCAGTTCGCGGTGCCCCAGGGATCGACGGCGGGATGCACGCCGCCGGTCGTCATCTTCACGTACCCCGTCTCGGAGTTGGTGTACATGTTGTAGTCACCGAGGAAGATGATGTTGCTGCCCGCCGGCAGGGTGTCGGCGTTGTTGCGCAGCGTGGTCGCGCCGGCGAGCCGCTCGGCCTCGTTGGCACTGCCGGTGCTTGCCTTGAGGTGCGAGCTGTAGACGTAGATCCGGGCCGCGGTGCTCGTGTAGCCGGTGAGCTGCAGGAGCCAACGGTCGCTGTTGCGGCTGCCGCCGGTGGACAGGTCAACGTGCCCGCTGGCGATCTCCGTGAAGCGTCCGGTGCGGTAGAAGAGTGCCTGCGCGCCGGTCGCGCTGTCCTCGCTGGAGCTCGTCGTGTAGGTCGCCAGCGTGTAGGACACGCCGGACGGTGCCGATGCGGCGAGCAGGTTCGCGAGCGGCGTGACCGCAGCCTGCGGACACTCCTGGAAGCAGATGATGTCGATGGGCTGGGCGGGGCCGATGCGGTCATCGGCGTGAAGGCCCGCGAAGACCCCCTGCAGCGCCGACGCGCTGCCCTCGAGAGCGGAGATGTTGTAGGTCACGACGCGGACCTGGGCCGCCGCGGGCAGGCAAGCCATCATGGTGGCGATAACACCAAGACACCATGTTCGTGGGGACATGCTGAAAGAGTAGTCCCGCCCCACGGCCCGACAAGTGCGGACTCGGCAATCGGTGCAGATCCGCGCTGCCATCCGGCGGCCACGGGACCGCGGAGGTCCGATCCGCCCGCGGACGGGCCCATCGGTTGCCGGGGGCCGAGCGTCGCTCGCGTAGAGTGTCCCGTTCGCCCCCTTGGAGCACCTCATGCGACACCTGATCAGCAGCGCCCTGGCGCTCATCGTCGCTGCCGCCGCGCCGGCGCAGCAGCTTCCCGTGGAAGTCTTCACCCTGGACAACGGGATGGAGTTCCTCCTGGTCCCCCGCAACGACCAGCCGAACACCGTCTCGGCAGGCTGGGTCGCCAAGGTCGGCAGCGCCAACGAGCGCCCCGGCATCACGGGCATCAGCCACTTCTTCGAACACATGATGTTCAAGGGGACCACGACCGTCGCCACGCGCGACCCCAAGCGCGACGAGGAGTACCGCACCGGCCAGAAGGCGCTGCGCGACCGCATGAACCAGCTGATCTGGGGCGACCAGTACGCGCGCTACTACCGCGGCGAGATCGACGACCCGTGGAACCCCGCCAACGACACGCCCGAACTCAAGCGCCTGCGCGCCGAGCTCAAGGCGTCGATGGATGCCCAGCAGGGCCGCGGCAACACCGAGGCGATCAACGCGCTGCAGGCGAAGCTCGCCGGCATGGACGCCGCCAAGGATGCCGATGCCATCAAGGCCGCGAAGGCCGAGATCGCGAAGCTCGAGGCCGAGCAGAAGACCAAGGGCAGCATCGTCAAGGACGAGTTCGACCAGCTCTACACCGCCGGCGGCGGCAGCCGGATGAACGCGTTCACGAGCTACGACCAGACCTTCTACTTCATCAACGTGCCGAGCAACAAGATGGAGCTCTGGTGCTGGATGGAGTCGGACCGCCTGACCGACAGCGTCTTCCGCGAGTTCTTCTCGGAGCGCGACGTCGTGCACGAGGAGCGCCGCCTGCGCACCGAAAGCACCCCGACGGGCACCTTCGATGAGCAGTTCGAGGCCATGTTCTGGCTCTCGAGCCCGTACTCCTGGCCGGTCATCGGCTGGCCGAGCGACCTCAACAGCTACACGATGGACGAGGCGCAGCGGTACTTCCAGACCTACTACTGCCCCAACAACCTCACCGGCGTGATCGTCGGCGACTTCGACGCCGCCAAGGTCAAGCCCATGCTCAAGCGCTACTTCAGCCGGCTCAAGCGCGGCGCGACGCCGCCCCCGGTCGTCACGCTCGAGGTGAAGCAGCTCGCCGAGATGCGCATGAACGCCGAGGCCGAGACCGAGCCGCAGGTCGAGGTGCGCTACCACACGGTGCCCTTCCAGCACGCCGACTCGTACCCGCTCGAGGTCATGTCGCAGATCCTCAACGGCCGCACGGGCCGCCTCTACAAGTCCATGGTCGAGGGCTCGGGCGTGGCTTCGGACGCCGGTGCCCGCCAGGACTCGCGCAAGTACGCGGGCGCGTTCTCCTTCAGCGCCGAAGTGAAGGGTGGCGCGACCCCGCGCCAGCTCGAGGAGGGCTGGTACGCCGCGCTCAAGAGCCTGCAGGACGAGCCGGTGTCGGAGCAGGAACTGCAGAAGGTGCGCAACGGCATCGCCGCCGACGAGTACCGCCGCCTGCAGAACAACTTCTTCATCATGCTGCAGCTGGGCGTGAGCGCATCGCTCGGTGACTGGCGCGAGGTGAACGCCGAGAGCGGCAAGCTGCTCGCCGTCACGCCCGCCGACATCCAGCGCGTGGCGAAGAAGTACTTCGACGTCACCAACCGCAGCGTCGCCACCTACGTGCGCAAGGCCGCGCCCGCCGGCGGCACCGCCGACGAGCCGACGGATCCGGCGCTGGCGGCGCTCCCGCCGCAGATGCAGGCGATGGCCAAGCAGGCGATCAAGCGGATCTCCGCCGAGACCGACCTGGCCAAGCTCAAGGAAGGCATCGTGCAGTTCGACGCCCAGGCCGCCGCGGCGCCCGAAGCCATGCGCCCGTTCATCGGGTTCATGAAGGACCGCATGCTCGCCCGCATCGCCGAACTCGAGAAGGGCGCCGCCCCGGCCGCGAAGTGAACCGACGACACCACACCCAGGACCACACACCATGAAGCACCTGACCACCACCCTCTCGCTCGGCGCGCTCGCGCTGGGCTGCCTGGCGTTCGCGGCCGATGACCTGCCCCGCCGCCCCGGCGACATCGTCTACCCGCCGCTCGCCTTCAACCCGCCGAGCCCCTCGGAGTACCGCACCACGCTCGCCGACGGCACGCCGGTCTTCCTCGCGCCCTCGAAGGAGTTCCCGCTGATCAACCTCGTGATCACCTTCAAGGGCGGCAGCAACCTCGACCCGGCCGGCAAGTCGGGCCTGGCGGGCATGACCGCAAGCCAGATGCGCCTGGGCGGCACGGCGTCGATGAAGGCGTCGGACGTCGATGAGCGCCTGGACTTCCTCGCCACCAAGATCGGCATCGCCTCGAGCGACTGGACCTCGTCGGCGAGCCTGAACTGCCTGGCCAGCACCTTCGACGAGAGCCTCGCGCTGCTGGTCGACATGCTGAAGTCGCCCGGCTTCGATGCATCGAAGCTGGAGGTGGCCGTGGCCGAGGCCATGAGCGAGATGAAGAAGCGCAACGACAGCGCGTCGACCATCTCGGGCGCCGAGTGGCGCCGCCTGAGCTACGGCGAGGACCACTACCGTGGCCAGCAGATGACCGAGGCCGGCCTGAAGGGCTTCGATGCGGCCTCGATGAAGTCGATGGCGGCATCGATCTTCCACCCGGGCAACATGAAGATCGCCGTCACCGGCGACTTCGACCGCAAGGTCATGCTGGAGAAGCTGTCCAAGGCGTTCTCGGGCTGGACCGCCGGCGCCGAGCAGGCCAACCCGCCGGTGCCCGCCGCGTCGCTGGTGCCGGGCATCTACCACGTCGAGAAGGACATCCCGCAGGGCAAGTTCATCATCGGACTGCCGGCGATCACGCGCGACGACCCGGACTACATCCCGTTCATGGTGATGAACGACATCCTGGGTGGCGGCGGGTTCACCAGCCGCATCACGCAGCGCGTGCGTTCGGACGAGGGCCTGGCCTACAGCGCCGGCAGCCAGTTCTCGGCCGAGGTCTTCTGGCCGGGCCAGTGGCGTGCGAGCTTCGAGAGCAAGAACGCGACCTGCGCGCTCGCCGCGAAGCTCGTGCTCGAGGAGATGGCGCGCATCCGCAGCGCGCCCGTCACCGCGGAGGAACTCGACACGGCGAAGAAGTCCTTCATCGAGACCTTCCCGGAAACGTTCAGCAGCCGCGATGCCACGCTCGGCGTCTTCATGACCGACGAGTGGACCAAGCGCCCGAGCGACTACTGGACGACCTTCCGCGACAAGGTCGCCAAGGTGACGCCGGCCGACATCCAGCGCGTGGCGCAGAAGTACCTCGATCCCTCGAAGGTCACGATCCTCGTGGTCGGCAAGTGGGACGAGATCGCCAAGGGCGACCAGGGCGGCCGCGCGACGATGGCCATGCTCGAGAAGGACCTTGGCCCGGTCAAGCACCTGCCGCTGCGTGACCCGATGACGCTCGCACCGATGAAGTGATCGGGCCGGGGCACCGCTCCGACGATCCTCGCTCCACGCGATGGGCGCTCAGGCCGACCGGCCGAGCGCCCATTTCATTTCCGGCATGCGCAGCAGTGCAGCGGAGCCGAGGAACGCGAGCCCACCGGTGACCGTCAGGATGGCCAGCTCGACGGCGCGGGCGGACCAACCATCGCCCAGATCGACGGCCAGGTCGACCGCCCAGAGCACGGCCGCCATCACGCCTGCACACAGCAGCGATCGGAGTGCCGAGCGCAGCACGCCGGCGTCGACGCCCTGGCCGTGCCGGATCCGCAGGATCCGCGCGAGCACGATGCACTGCACGACGGCGCAGAAGGCCGTGGACCAGGCGAGCCCCGTCTCGCGCAGCGGCGTCCAGATGAGCGCCAGGTTGAGCACGAGGTTCAGGCCGACCATCACCAGGCTGACCTTCAGCGGGGTGCGCATGTCGCCGCGCGAATAGAAGGCGCGCGTCAGGACATGGTTCGCGCTGTAGGCCCAGATCGCGGGTGCGTAGGCCAGCAGCGCCGCGGCCACGCGGTCGGTGTCGTCGGGCGTGAAGGCTGCGCCCTGGAACGTGGTCGCCGTGAGCGGCACCGCGACGAGCATCAGCCCCGTGCCCGCGCCGACGCCGATGAAGACGGTGAGCCGGATCCCGCGTCGGAGGATGTCGCCGAAGGCCGCGTCATCGGCTGCGGCCGCGAGCCGCGGGAAGATCGCCGTGGCGATCGCGATGCCGAAGACGCCCAGCGGGAACTCGTACAGCCGCTGCGCGTAGTTCAGCGTGGTCTGCGCGCCCGCCTGAAGCGGATAGTCGAAGCCCAGGATCGTCGGGCCGACGACCGACGGCCAGCTCGCGATGAGGCTGTCCACGAAGGTGTTCAGCTGCAGCACGCCCAGGCCGAGCGCCGTCGGCACGAACCGCGACACCACGGTGCGGAAGGACGCCCCCGCCGCTTCGGTCCGGCCGCCCGGCCAGGCACCCGCGCGCCGCAATGCCCAGGCGCTCCAGGCG
>JBEGNG010000106.1:0-11043 GCA_041182645.1 Planctomycetota bacterium | reverse complement strand
GATCACCAGCCTGAACCCGAGCGCCGGCCGCGACTGGCTGGACCTCTTCGACGCCGATGACCTGCGGCGCTACCTCGATCACCTGCACCACGCCTGCGCACCCCGCGGCGGAGACAGCGTCTGGCACCGCGAGGGCGACACCCCCCCGGTCGTCATGCGCATCGCAGCCTGACGCAGTCCGCCCCCAGCACGATCAGCACCGCGGCCCGCCCATCGGCGGGCCGTTCTCGTTCGTGGTCACGCGCGCTGGTCGCGCATGTAGTCGGCCAGCTTCTTCTTGAGCAGGCGCAGCGCCAGCAGGCCGCGCACGCGGGCCAGCAGCTCGACCTTGTTCACCGGCTTGCTCACGAAGTCGTCGCAGCCGCACTCGACCGCGCGCTCCATGTCGGAGACCTCGTGCAGGGCCGTGACCATGATGATCACGATGTCGCGGGTGGACGGGTTGCCCTTGAGCTTCTGGCAGACCTCGAAGCCGGACATCCGGGGCATCATCACGTCGAGCAGCACCAGGTCGGGCTGCTCCCTCGCGATCGAGGCCATCGCCTCGGCGCCGTCGCCGGCGACCTCGATGCGGCACGGGAGCGACTCCATGTAGGCCTGGATCAGCTCGAGGTTCTGCTGGTTGTCGTCGACGATGAGCACCTTGCCGGCGGCCAGGTCCACACCCGCTGCGGTGGGGTCCATGCCGAGGTCACGTGCGTCGGATCCTTCGGATGCCATGGGGACGATCCTAGCCGATGGCCCTGCGCACGAGGCTGACCGGGTGCAGCGCCTCGCGACCTGCAAGATCGTGGACCTGGTGCCGACAGCTCGTGCCCGGCGCGCAGACGATGTGTGCGGGACGGCTCCGCAGTGCGGGCAGCAGGTCGGCTTCGGCGATCGCAACCGAGAGCCCCGCGGTGCGCTCGTCGTACCCGAAGGCACCGGCCATGCCACAGCATCCGGTGGCGAGCCGCTCCGTGCGCGGGAAGAAGCGCCGCAGGAGCGCCACCGTGTGCTCGCCGCCGCCGAGTGCCTTCTGGTGGCAGTGCAGGTGCACCGCGAGCGGGTCGTCGACCCCGGGAGCCGGGGCCGGCCGCACCGGGTGATCCATCCATCGACGCTCGAGGAAGCCCTCGACGGAGTCGGCGATGGCCGCGATGGCACGAGCATCCATGCGGGCCTCGTCGGGCATCGACAGGTCGAGCCAGTCGTCGGTGATCGCACTCAGGCAGGAAGGCTCCAGCACCACCACGGCGACGGCACGCTCGCGTTCGACGAGTGCGCGGAGCGCACGGGCCGTCGCGGGGACCTCGACGATCGCCCTGGCCAGCATGCCGGTCGAGATCAGCGAGCGCGCGCAGCATCCGGCGTCGGCCACGACGACCCGGTAGCCGAAGCGTTCGAGGACCCAGGCGGCGTCGACGCCGGTCGAGCCCTCGCCGAACTGGGTGAAGCAATCCCCGAACAGGACGACCGTCGGCGCTCCGGACGGCAACCCGGTCGTGGCCGGACGGCGGGCGAGGTCGGGACCGAACGTCGGCAGCGGCCTCCAGGGTGCGATCCCGAGCAACGCATTGAGCATGCCCCGAACGGGCGGCAGCGCAGCCGCGGCGTTGGCGAGCGGCGCCAGCAGGCTTCCCAGGCGCTGCATCCTGCGGACCTGGCCGCGCACGCGGGTCCGCCAGGGGATGCCCCCGCGCACGGCGAAGCCCTGTGCCGTGTACTCGGCCTTGAGCTTCGCAAGGTCGACGTTGCTCGGGCACTCGCTCTTGCATGCCTTGCACGACAGGCAGAGCGAGAGGGTCTCGCGGGTCGCGGGATCGTCCCACGACGCACCGCCCCCGCCGAGCTGGCCGGTGATCGCAAGCCGGAGCGCATTGCCGCGGCCGCGCGTGGCATGGCGCTCATCCAGCAGCACTCGGTAGGACGGGCACATCGTGCCGCCCGGCGCGGTGCGTCGGCAGAGCCCCGCCCCGTTGCACTGCGACGCCGCGTGCGCGAGCCCCTCCTCGGCCTCGAAGCGGAAGAAGGTCGCGCGCGGCTCGACGCCGACGAACGCACCATGCGGCCGCACGCGGAGGTGTTCGGTGATGCGCGACGGATCGCGGTTGTCGACGAGGTTCCCGGGGTTCATCAGCCCCTCCGGATCGAACACGGCCTTCACGGCCGACAGGCCGTCGCAGAGCGCGTCACCGAGCACGATCCGCAGCAGCGGCGTGCGCACCCTGCCGTCGCCGTGCTCGCCGCTGAGTGCACCGTGATGGCGCGCCACGAGCTCCGCGATCTCCACCGCGATCCGCTGCATGACCGCCAGGTCCTCGCCGCTGTCGAGGGCGATGAGCGGCCGGATGTGCAGGCAGCCGACTGAGGCGTGCGCGTAGTACGCGGCGGTCGTGCCATGGCGTTCGACGATCGCACGGAACTCGCGCACGAAGGCGGGCAGCCGCGAGGGATCGACGGCAGTGTCCTCGACGAAGGTCACCGGCTTGCGCGCACCGGGCACCCCATGGAGCAGGGGCTCCCCCGCCTTGCGCAGCTTCCAGGCCTGCTCCATCGATGCCGCATCCGTGCAGGACCGGTGTGCGGCGCCGGGCACGAGCGCAGCGACGTCGTCGCAGCGCGTGCGGACCTCCGCCGCATCGTGCCCGAAGTACTGCACGTAGAGCACGGCACCGAGCCGGCCGCCTTCGGGCTTCGGCATGACCTGCACGTAGCCCGCGTACTCGCGGTTGCGCAGCGCCATGCCGATGATCACGTCGTCGACGAGCTCGACCGCCGACGGACCCGTGGCCAGCAGCACCGAGAGGCTCGCCAACGCCTCGTCGATGCCCGGGAAGCCGAGGATGGCGAGCCCCCGATGCGCCGGCCGGGGCACGAGCACGAGCTCGGCACGCAGCACGGTGCAGAGCGTGCCCTCGGCGCCGCACACCAGGTGCGCCAGGTTCACGCGGTCGAAGGTGCCCGGCGTGCTCGCGCGGACCTGCTGCAGGAAGAGGTCGAGGTTGTACCCGTCGACGTGCCGCAGGATCCTCGGCACGCGAGCGTCGATCTCGGCCGCCAGCGGCTCGACGAGCGCCCAGAGGCGCGCCACGATCGCTGCCTGGACCGGGTCATCCTGCGCACCGCCCTCGCGGAACCAGGTCACCGTGCCGTCAGGCAGCGCCACCTGCAGCGCAGCGAGGTTCTCGACGGTGCGCCCGAACAGGATGCTGTTGGCACCGGCGGAGTTGTTCCCCACCATGCCCCCGATGGTGGCATGGCTCGAGGTCGCGACATCGGGCCCGAACATGAGCCCATGCGTGGCAAGCGCCGCGTTGAGCTGGTCGAGGACCACGCCCGGCTGGACGATTGCGCGCCGAGCTCCTGCATCGATCGACTCGATCACGCGGCAGTGCTTGCTGAAGTCGATCACGACGGCACGATTGACCGACTGGCCCGCGAGCGCCGTGCCGCCGCCGCGCGGCAGGACGGGCACACCGCGCTCGATCAACCAGGCCATCGCCTCGGCGCCGGCTTCCGGCGTGCGCGGCAGCACCACGCCCAGCGGCTCGACCTGATAGATGCTGGCGTCGGTGGCGTAGAGCAGACGATCGTGTCGCGACAGCAGCACGTCGACACCGACGACCTGGCCTTCGAGCAAAGCCAGTGCAGAGGCGTGGTCGGCAGGCGCCCCACCGATGGTCAGCGTCGCCGGCGCCGCGGTCACGGTGCGGGTTCCACCGGGGGCGGGACCCTTCGACGGACGGGGTCGAGTTGATCAAGCAGCGCCGGCAGCGAAGCGGCCATGGTGCGCCCCGCGGTCGAGATGGCGATCGGATCAGGCCGGGCTTCGCGCACCGCACCCGTCCAGGTCCGTTCGAGGACCGGTGACGGCCCGAGCGCGGGATGCGAGAGCTCGGCAGGCAGTCGCTGCACCACGCGGATCCGGGTCGGCAGCCCGGACGTGCCGTCCACGTCGATCTGCACGTCGCCGCCGGCCGACGCGTCGATCACGAGCACCTGGGTGCCCTCCTTGGTCGTTCGGCTTCCCGCGACCACGGCGCCGGGAAGGTCATCCTCCCAGCCAGCCTCGCCGAGTGAACTGCCCCGCCGCACCGTCGCCATCACGGGCAGCACGACCCCGGCATCCAGGAAGGCGGCCCTGCACCCAGCCCCGCATTCGACGAGCGCCACCTGACCCGGCAGCGCATCGACGGTCACGAACGCGTCGCCGTCGATGCCGACGACCTCGATCCCACGGTCTGCGCGGAACGACCAGGCACGGGCATTCGCACGGGACTCCCAGCGGAGCGTCTCGCGGACGCCACGCGTCGCCACCGTCTCGACGACCGAACGATCACCCAAGGCACGGCAGGCTTCGGCGGCACGCTCGAGCGCCTTCGTGCCTGCCGCGATCGACTCGGGCGTCCGCGACCCGGCATCCCACCCCTCGGCATTCATGGCAGGCGGCGCAAGCAACGCACAGATCGACACGACGGCGGCAGCGATCATGGTTCTCCTCCAATGGAAGCGGGCGGCCCAGACCGGAGTCTAGACCGCCCGCATGGGTCGTGACGGGAGCGATCACTTCTTCGCGAGCAGCGCCTCGATCTCCTTCTGCAGGTCGGCATCGAGCGTCGGCGCGAAGCCCGAGTGGATCTCGGCGATCATGCCATCGGGACCGATGACGACGGTCGCCGGGATGCCGGTGAAGCCGTACTGCTTGATGTACGCGCCGCCCATGTCGCGCAGCGACGGGAAGGTGAAGGCCTGCTTGGTCCAGAAGTCCTTGGCCTTGGCCAGCACGGCCTCCTCGGCGTCGTCGGGCCCCTGCTCCTCCCAGGTGTTGATGCCCAGCACCGTGACCGGGAGCTTCTTCTCGGCCGCCCAGACGGCGACCTTGTTGAGCAGCGGCAGACCCTTGCGGCACGGGCCGCACCAGGTCGCCCAGAAGTCCAGCACGACGACGCGGCCCTTGAAGGAGCCGAGCTCGACGGACTTGCCTTCGAGGTCCTTGAGCGAGAACGCCGGGGCGGCGTCGCCCTTGCCCACGAGCGTCTCGAGCTCGCCCATGCTCGCCACGGCCTTGCGGCTGCCGGCGTTGAAGGCGATGGTGCCCTTCTCGGCGGCCTTGGGCGCCATGGTGAAGTCGATGCCGACCGTGAAGCCCGGAGGGGCGCCTTCGGGCGAGAAGACGAGCTTCATCGACGACGGCAGGTTGGTCTTCGGATCGGTCACCAGGAGCACGTCGCCGCGCGCGTCGGTGAGCAGCAGTTCGTTGCCGGCGGCGCCGGTCCGGAAGCCCGCGACCTTGGGTTCCTCGAGCACCATCAGCTTCATCGCGCTCATCGGCGGCACCGAGGCATCGCGCAGCTTCAGGTGCGGCATCGGCAGTTCGAGGCCCATCGACGAGAGCGTCTTCACCACCGAGCCGTCGATCGGCTGCGAGAGATACTTCTTCTCGTTGGTCGGCACGACCATGTTGAGCTTGCCGTCGACCGCGTAGAACTCCATCTGCTGGTTCTTGAGCTGCATCGAGCCTTCCGGCCCGACGAGGAGGTCGAACGAGTCCTTCTGCTCGCCCATCGGGGTCTTCACGGTGTACGAGAAGGTGTCGGACATCCAGGCCGGCTCACGGAACGCCTTGACCATGGCGTCGAAGGCAGCCTGGCCCTTCGCGATCGCTGCGGCATCCTTCTCGCCGTCCTTGAAGCCCGAGGCGTTCGTCGCGGGCATCTGGCCGGCGAGGGCGCCGAGCGGGTCGGCCATCGGCGCGTTCGGGTCGGGGGTGCCGTCCTGCGCGAGGCACGGCATGGACAGGCCGAGGGCAAGGACCGTGGCTGCTGCACGGGCAGTCGTCAACATCATCGGAGGCTCCAGCGCGGCACGGAGCCGCTCAAGGGGGAACGCCAAGGTTGCCGCACACCGACACTGCCTCGGGCGAACATGTTCGGAGCGCGGATGCTAACGCCCTTCCCGTGCGGGGGTTGATGGCATCGGGCAGGACTTCGAGCAGCGGGCGCAGCACGAAGGATCGCTCCTCGAGCCGGGGATGCGGGACATGGAGCCCGGGTTCGTCGATGACGGCGTCGCCGTGCAGCACGAGATCCAGGTCGAGCGTGCGCGGGCCATTGCGGATGGCCGGCTCGCGCACCCGGCCGAGCGCGGCTTCGATCCCGAGCATCACCCCGAGGAGCCCGGCGGCGTCGAGCCGTGACCGGACCAGCACCACGGCGTTCAGGTAGTCGCGCTGCCCCGCAGGACCACCCACCGGTGCGGTGCGGTGGATCGAACTCGCACGCACTGTCCCCCTCAGGCAGGTCCATGTTGCTGCCCAGCGCGATGCAGGCGGTGACGCCGGTCATTCCACCTCCCACAGCAACCTGCGCTCCTCGCGGCCGAGCACCGCCAGGCGGAGCAGGACCAGCGCGAGCGCCGTGGCGCGTTCACGCACCATGGTGCGGTCACCCGTGATCAGGAAACGACGCGGCGCGAGCGATGCCTGCTCATCATGCACATGGATCCATACCGTGCCCACGGGCTTCGCCTCGCTGCCGCCGGTCGGCCCCGCGACGCCCGTCGTCGACACGCCGAAGCGCGCGCCCGCCGACCGCGCCGCCGCCCGCGCCATCGACTCGGCAACCTGCGACGAAACCGCGCCGTGCCGTTCGATCAGCGAAGGATCGACACCGAGCCTCGTCTTGGCCTCGTTCGCATAGGTCACCCAGCCTGACCCGAACCAGGCGCTCGACCCGGGCACCGCCGTCAGCGCCCGCGCGACGCTGCCGCCCGTGCAGCTCTCGCAGGTGGCGACCCAGGCGCCGCGGGCCATGAGCGCCTCGCCGATCGCACCGGCGAGCGTCGACGCCTCGCGGCCGTAGCACAGGGCGCCCCATGCTGCTTCGACGGCGGCGATCGTCGACTCGACGGAGCCGTCGCTGCATGCGTCACCGACGGCGCGGATGCGCGCCGCGAGCGTCGTCCCGCTCACCGTGATCCCGACCATCGGGTTCCTGCCACGGTCCATCAGGGCACCGAGGCGCTCGGCGGCGACGCTCTCGGGAATCCCGCAGGCAAGCACCGTCTCGCACCGCACCGGTGCCTGGCCCACGTGTGCGCGCACCGCCGGGGCGACGTGGTCGCGCCACATCGGGTGCATCTCGTCGGGTGGGCCGGGCATGCTCGCGACCAGCGCATCGCCGAGCGTGCCCACCAGTCCCGGTGCTGTCCCGAGCGGGTTGGGCACCATGCGCATCCATGACGGGCGCAGCGCCTGCTTGAGGTTCGACTCGGGCAAGCGACGACCGCGCGACTCGAAGCGCGCCCGCAGCGCAGCCTCGGCCTCGGGGTCGTGCACGAGACCCGGCCCAGCCAAGGCCGAGAGCGCCTCGCGCGTCAGGTCGTCGGCGGTCGGGCCGAGCCCGCCGGTGATCAGGATGACCTCGCAGCGACGCATGCCCGATCGAAGTGCGTCGGCGAGGGCCTGCTCGTCGTCGCCGACCGTCACGTGCATGACGGGGACGACGCCGAGCTCGACCAGCCGCTGGGAGAGCCACTGCGCATGGGTGTCGAGGGACTGGCCGAGCGTGAGCTCGTCGCCGACGGAGAGGATGGCTGCGGTGGCCATGCCGCAAGCGTAGGGCGTGCGGGCACGCGCGTGCCGCGCCTCCGTACACTCCGGAGCATGATGCACGTGGCGGATCGTCTGCTCTCGGCAGTCCAGCGGTGCGGCGCACCGCTCTGTGTGGGTCTCGACCCGGTGGTCGCCAAGTTGCCGGAACCGCTCCGGGCACGGCCGAGCGCCGCCAAGGCGATCGAGGAGTTCTCGCTGGCCGTGCTGGCCGCCTGCGTCCGCATCGCCCCGGTCGTCAAGGTGCAGAGCGCCTGCTACGAGCGTCACGGCATCGATGGGATGAAGGCCCTCGCCGCCACGCTCGCCGCGGCAAGGGAGCATGGGTACGAGGTGATCCTCGATGCCAAGCGCGGCGACATCGGCATCAGCGCCGAGCATTACGCGGCCGCGGCGTTCGAGCAGGCCCGCGCGGATTGGGTCACCGTCAACGCGTACCTGGGTGCGGACGGTCTGGCCCCGTTCCTCGCCGCGGGCCACGGCGCCTTCGCGCTGGTGCGGACGAGCAACCCCGGCGGCGATGCGCTGCAGTCGCTTCGGCTGGAGGACGGCCGCACCGTGGCCGAGGCGGTTGCCGACCTCGTGGCGGAAGCCGGCAAGGCATCGATCGGCGGCTCGGGGTTCAGTGCACTGGGCGCGGTCGTCGGTGCGACCAAGCCCGCCGACGCCGCACGCCTGCGCGGGCGCATGCCGCATGCGCTCTTCCTCGTGCCCGGCTACGGCGCGCAGGGCGGCGGCATCGCCGACATCAAGCCGTGCTTCCATCCCGACGGGCGCGGTGCGATCATCACGGCCAGTCGCAGCATCATCTACCCGCAGGCGCCCGATGCATCCGACTGGGCCGGCGCCATCCGGCGCGCGGCCGAGTCGACGCACCGTGAACTCGCGGAAGGACTGCGCGCATGAACCTGCCGCGGCTCCTCATCGGTGCCTTCATCGTGGCGCTGGTCTCGCTCCCGCTCGCGCTGCGACGCAGCGCACCCGGGGTCGCGGCGGGCGTGCCGACGGTGGTCGTCATCACGCCGCACAACGAGCAGATCCGACACGAGTTCGGCCGCGCCTTCGCACGCTGGCACGAGCGGGTGCATGGATCGCCTGCCGCCGTGGTCTGGAGCACGCCGGGAGGTACGAGCGAGATCCGGCGCATGCTCGTGGCGAGCGTGGAGAACGACCTGCTCACGGGCAAGGCCATCGGGGGCGATGCCGACCTGCTCTTCGGCGGTGGCAGCTACGAGTTCGACCTCCTGTCGAAGCCCGTCGCGGTGACCGTCGACGGCGCGCAGCGCTCGGCCACGGTGCTCGAGCCGGTGGTCCTGCCGGAAGGCTTCCTGAACATGGCCTACGGCGACAACGACATCGCCGGCAACAGGCTCTACGCGCCGGATGGCGCCTGGTACGGCGCGGCCCTGTCGAGCTTCGGCATGGTCTACAACCAGAAGCTGCTCGGGCCGCTGGGCGTCCCTTCCCCGGCGCGTTGGCAGGACCTCGCTGACCCTCGCCTCGTGGGCTGGGTCGCCATGGTCAATCCCTCCCAGTCTGGTTCGGTGGCCACCGCCTTCGAGACCATCCTGCGCCGATGCGGCTGGCAGGACGGCTGGCGGATCCTCCGCCGCGCCGCCGCCAACGCACGCACGATCGCGGCATCGAGCAGCAGGATCCCGGTCGATGTCGCCGACGGCGAGGCGGCGGTCGGCGTCTGCATCGACTTCTACGGCCGCTTCGAGGCGCAGGCACTCATCGACGATGCGCGCCGTGCAGGCAAGGAGCCCGACGGTCGCCTGGCCTTCGTCGATCCGGTGGGCGAGACCGCGATCGATGCCGACCCGGTCGCGATGCTCCGCGGCGCGCCCAACCCCGCCCTCGCGCGCCGCTTCATCGAGTTCTGCATCAGCGACGACGCCCAGGCGCTCTGGCAGATGCCGCGCGGGTCCACCGGCCGGATCGAGGGACCGGAGCTCTACGAACTCCGTCGGCTGCCGGCAACCCGTCGATTCATCGGACGGTTCGTCACCGAGACCATCGATGGCATCGATCCCTTCGCCGTCGCCGCGCCGCTGGCGAAGGACTCGACCATGCGCAGCTTCATCGGGCCCATGTTCAGCGGCCTGTGCATCGACCACCACAAGCTGCTCCGGATGCAGTGGAAGCGCATCATCAGCCACCCGGCGTATCCGCAGCCCAAGCCGGGCGAGCACGCCGCCCTGGTGCGGGCCGAGGACGTGTCGGATCCCACCCTCAAGGCGATGCTCGAGGCCTTCGATGCGATGCCGGTGCTGCCCGCACCCGATGGCGGCACGAAGGCGCTCTGGGATCCATCGAACCTCGCCGCACTCCGTGCCGGCTGGCTGAAGGGCGAATGGAAGGACCAGGGGCTGTGGCCGGCGGGCACTGCGCCGGCCATCGAGCTGCGTCGTCGGTGCGCGGCGCTGGTCGCCGCATCGCAGGACGCACCCATCGCCGTCGGTGCACCGTGATCGACGAACCATGATCCCCGTCGATCCCCGACCGGCGCACATCGACCTCGTCCGTGACGAGGCCCTCACCATCACCTGGGATGATGGCGTGACGAGCCGCTATCCGGTCGCCCTGCTCCGACGCATGTCGCCCAGCGCGGACCAGCGCCAGCTGCGTGAGGAGATGGCGTCCAACCCGCTCACCGTGCTGCCGGCCCGCACCTTCGACGCACCGATCCGTGCCGAATCGATCGAGCTGGTCGGCAACTACGCCCTGCGCATCCGCTTCAGCGATGGCCACGACACAGGCATCTACTCGTGGCGCTACCTGCGGAGCCTCGATGCATCCGGCTCGACCACCTGATGCAGTGGGTGCTCGATCCATCGTTGCCGAGGCCCACGCGACTGGCGCTGCCGGCCGGCGCGTGCCTGGCTCGGGCCACCGTCGAGGGCGCGCGCATGAGTGCCGAGGTCGCCCACGTGAACAACGTCGAGTACGTGCAGTGGGTCGATGCGCTGGCCGCCATGCACGCGGCCGAGCTCGGTCATGGGCGCCCCGCCATGCTGGCGAGCGGCCGCATGTGGTTCGTTGCACGGCATGAGCTCGACTACCGGGCCGAGTGCTTCGCAGGCGACGTGCTCCACGCAGCCACGTGGATCGAGCGCGTCGACGGCGCACGGGCCTGGCGGCGAACCGCAATCTGGCGTGCACCGGAACAGCCTGTGCTGACGGCACTTACGGCATGGGCTCTCGTCGATCTCGCCACACGGCGTCCGGTCCCGTTGCGGTCGATCCCAGGTGCCGCACCTTCGGCGTAAGCCGTGCGCGCATCGATGAGGACCAAATTTTGAAGGTCCCTCCCGCAGGCTGACGAATAACACAACGCAGCAAGGGTGTGCGCTGCCCAACCAAGCATCTTTCTCCCCTCCGCTCCGCTGACCCGATCCGTTGGGTCAGCGGAGTTTTTCGTTCCGCCGCCGGTTGCCGCCATCGCCAGC
>JBEGNG010000105.1:0-7915 GCA_041182645.1 Planctomycetota bacterium | reverse complement strand
GGCCCGCAACGAGGGCAAGTCGGTGCAGACGCGCGAGAACACCCACAAGATGGCCGACGCCAACAAGGCGTTCGCGCACTTCGCCTGGTGATCCAGGGGCCCGCGCGGGCCACGCAACGAACGCAACGCAGGGCGAGCCGTGGGGCTCGCCCTGTTTCGTTGGGGGGTACGTGGGTGGCGCCGAGTCGGCAAGAACCTCACGCGCGCAGCAGCAGTACCGCGCCGGCGCTGAGGATGAAGTAGGGCACGAGCGACGCGGCGCCGGCGTAGTCCTTGGCCAGGCGCTGGCCGAAGAAGAGCATCACGATGTTCAGCGCAGCCAGCTGCGCGCCGGCGATCGCCCAGGACGCATCGCCCTGCAGCGCGAAACGCACCGAGCCGGCCGCGCAGAGCGCGCCCGCAGCGAGCTCGGTGATGGTGACCGTGACCAGCATGGGCTTGACCTGGCCCTTGAGCGGGGAGTTGGCGAAGTGGCCCTTGAGCCAGGACAGGTTGCCCGAGAAATCCACCACCTTGTCGATGCCGGACTGCAGGAAGAGGATCGCCAGCATGGCGCCCGTGAGCAACTTGACCGACGCGAGGGGCTCGATGAGTTCGTTGAGCATGGCAGCGGGATCCTAGACTGACCCGCGTTGCCGCACGCCGCGTCCAACCTTGCTGCGACCCTCCATGCCGCGCCCATCCACGGCGCGCCCTTGACCGCTGCGCCAAATCCTGCCGCGCTCATGTCCGCGTTGCGATTCCTCGTCGCAGGTTCCGCACTCGGAGCGCCGCGCCGTGGCTGATGCGGGGCGTCATGACCGGCAGCGGCTGGTGCCCGGCTTCGGCGGCCCGGCGCAGGATCGCCTGCGGCAAGCAAGCGTGCTGGTCGCCGGCTGCGGCGCGCTTGGGTGCATGATCGCCGACCTGGTCGTGCGCGCGGGCGTGGGCCGCGTGGTGATCGTGGACCGCGATGTGGTCGAGCCGAGCAACCTGCAGCGGCAGACGCTGTTCGCCCAGGCGGACCTGGGCGTGCCCAAGGCACTGGCCGCACGCGCGCGGCTGCAGGCGATCGATCCATCGGCGCGCATCGAGGCTTGGGTCGATTCGATCGAGCGCGAGTCGATCGACGACTACCTCGACGGCATCGACCTGGTGTTCGACGGGTTCGATGCGATGGAGCCGCGCTACCTGCTGAACGATGCATGCGTGCGCGATGGACGCCCGTGGGTCTACTGCGCGGCGATCACCACGCAGGCGCGCGCGATGCTCGTGCACGCGGGCGGGCCATGCCTGCGCTGCGTCTGGCCGGATGCGCCACCGACGGGTGCACTGGGGACCTGCGACACCGCGGGCGTGCTGGGCTCGAGCATCGCCATTGCCGCTGGTGCGAGCGTGTCGCTTGGCTTGCCGATCCTGGCCGGCATGCCACCGGCAGCTCCGGCGTTGGTCAGCATCGACACCGCGCAGGGATCCTGGCGCACGATCAGCGTGGTGCGCGATCCGGCGTGCCCGTGCTGCGTTGGACGGCGATTCGACTGGCTCGAGGGGGCTTCGGGTGCGGCGACCGCGGTGCTCTGCGGGCGCCATGCGGTGCAGGTGCGCCCGGCGGTCGCGGCGGTGCTCGACCAGGCAGGCTGGTTGGCTCGGCTGGCGCCATCGGGATCGTTCACCGCAGGCGAGGGCCTGGTGCGGGGCACGCTCGACCCATCACGGTGCGGCGGCGCGGCGCTCGAACTGACCGTGTTCATGGACGGGCGGGCGATCGTGCACGGCACGACTGATCCGGCCGTGGCGGCGGCGGTCTGTGAACGCGTGCTTGGTGGCTGAGCAAGCGCACCGCGCTCAATCCCGACACCGCGTTGCTAGGATCCGATCCACCATGGGACTCTTCGCCAGCTGCATCGCTCACGACTGCCTCGCCACCGTCGGCTACGCCGACAAGCTCTGCCAGGGGATTCCCGCGGAGTCCTTCGCGCGCATGCCCTTCAAGGACATGAACAGCGCGGCCTTCAACATCGGCCACCTGAGCATCTATCCGGCACGCATGGCGGGGCTGATCGGCCACGCCGGTGCGATCGCGAACCCCGCCGGTTGGGAAGACCTGTTCAAGGCCGGCGCGCCCTGCGTGGATGCCGGAACCTATCCATCGAAGGATGCGCTGATGGCGCACTACATGGCCGGCCACCAGAAGATCGCCGAACTGCTCACGGAACTCGACGATGCCGTGCTCGCGGGGCCGAACCCAGCCGAGGGCGTCTTCAAGGAACGGTTCCCCGTGCTCGGACAGGCCGTGCTCTTCCTGTGCAACAACCACCAGATGATGCACCTGGGCCAGATCAGCGCCTGGCGGCGCGTGATGGGACTCGGGAGCGCGATGTGAGCCTTCGCGGCGCCCTGCTCGCGCTGATCGCGTGGGTGGCGGCTGCCGCGCTGGCCTCGTCGGCGCATGGGCAGATCGCCCAGGCGATCGAGCCGATCGACATCAGTGCGTTGGTGCGGCTCCTGCAGGAGGAGTCGGGCGGCGTGGTCACGGACTGGGATGCCTTCGAGGCCGCCCACCGGAGGTACGTCGAGGGCCACCAGCCGTTGCATGAACGGGCACGAGCCGTGATCGTGGCGACGAACGGCGACACCGAGGCGCAGCGCCCGATGGTGATGGAACTGCGCATGGCGCAGCAGCAGCTCGATGCGGCGCTGCTCCAGGCGATCGCCCCGCTGGTGTCGGGTGCGGATGCCGCCGCCATCGAGCGCGTGGCGATCCGCCGCGACCAGGCGGCGAGCCTGCGCCTGTTCCAGTGGTCCATCGAGGGGATCGGCCTTGACCTCGGCGATGCGCTGCGTGAGGCGCTCGCAGGCGATGATGCGGCATGGTTGGCCCTGAAGCCGGAGGTGGACCGCTACCGGTCCATGCGCCGTGACGCGGCGCGGCGGCTCCTGAAGGAGTGGCTGGACTCGGAGAAGTGCTCGAGCAACCGACAGGACGAGGCCATGGCGATCTGGGATGAGTGCATGCAGATCCAGGGTCGCTTGGAGGAGCTGCGGGGGAAGGCGCCCAAGCAGGCGGATCCCGAGGGCGGCGAAGCGGACCAGGAACGCCCGGACCTTGACGATGGGCTGAAGGACCTCGAGGCCAGCTATGCAGCGTGCGTCGAACGGGGTTTGGGGCTCCATCGAGCCTGTTGGAGCACGACGCAGTCGTCGATCGCATCGATGATGACGCAACAGCTGTCGATGTGCGACGCGATCCTGCCGCGGCTGGGCACGATCCCGGCCATGCGCGTGCGGCGCGCGTTGGCCGTGTCGCTCGGCGTGCCCACCGACCGCAGCCAGGGCATCGAGGCGATGGCCGCGGCGTTCATGCGCCTGCCGTCGATCGATGCCGCCGGCAAGGCTGCACTCCGTGCGGTGCTCGAGGAGTGGGTGACGCAGGATGCCACGCTGCAGGATCGACTCATGCGGGTGAGGGGGACCATGCTCGGTGAGCACCTGCTGATCTGGGACGATGCGAAGTCGAACGAACTCCAGGAGCAGTTCGCTGAACTCACCCGTCGCCGTGATGCGGTGGCCGAAGCGACCCGGGAGCGACTCAAGGCCGCGGCGAAGCCCTTCGCGGAGGGCGTCGAGCTCGATGGCCATGCTTCGGAGTTCGCCGGGCGTGTGGCCCAATCCGCGCGATCCATCGCCCGCGGCGAGGCGGCGGTCGAGGGCGTCGACCTGGCGTTCGGTCCGATCGAGCCCGATCCCGAGGGCGAACCCGCGGAGGTCGACCCGATGGACGAAGTGGTTGGGCGGCGCCACAAGCCGGATCCGGCGCTGCTTGACCGATGCGTGGTGGTCTTCGGGATCGACGAGGGCACCGCCCAGTCCATGCGCGCGCTCGCCGAGGTGCATGCCGCCGCGATGGCCGCCCTGCAGCAGGGACCGATGGAACGCATCATGGGCAGCGCGCAGCACGAGGTGCTGCAGGGTGCTGCCGATCAATCGCTGGCCGACATGCAGGCCGGGATCAATGCGTTCCTTGCCGAGCGACGCGAGTTCGCGATGCGCGTCCACGCAGCCGATGACGAGTACTGGCGCGCGCTGGCTGCGCTCGCGGGCGAGCGGGGCGAGGCGCTGGCGGCGTTCATGCGGGTCGCCTCGGTGATCGGCAATGCCGATGCTCGCTGGGCTTCGGTCTCGAACCCGGGCGAAGGGAACCCGGTCCGCGCTGCACTCGGGTGCGCGGCTCCGGGGATCGATCCCGCCGCCCTGATCGCCGTCGTGGCACCCGTGGAGCCGATGAGCACCGCCCTCAACACGGACGCGAACGAGAATCGTGATGCGTTCGCCGCCGAGTGGATGCGTGGCGCGCCGCTCTGGAGGAGCCGCGTGACGGTGAGCGACGACGAGCGATCGGCCTTTTATGCCGAGAACGAGGCGAGGCGCCAGCAGCTCATGAACGCGCGCAAGCAGATCGAACGGCGTCGGGCAGCCTTGGTCGATTCGCTGGAGCGCGATCTTGGTGCGGTCCTCGGACCCAAGGGCCCATGGCGGGTGCGTCGCGCGATGGCGGCCGAGGCGGCGCCGCCCGCGTTCCGGGAGCACCAGAGGCTCATGCCGGTCGTCGATGGGTTGCTCGCGGATCCCAACCTGCCCGGTGACCTTCGCGTGGAGGTGCTTGGACTGAAGGATGATCTCGAGCAGCCGTTGCAGGAGGCCGAGGAGCGGCTGGTCGCCGCGATCGATGCCCTGCGTTCGGCCATGGTGAACGACACCGACGGATCACGGTGGCCCGAGCGCACTGCCTTGGGGCTGGCTGCCCAGTGGGCGCGCTGGCAGCGCGACGAGGTCGAGCGCCGCGGCGCCGAGCGATTGCGGCGCGCGGTGCCGGAGTCGGAGCTTCCCGACGCGCGCCTGCGGTCGATCCGGACGGTCGAGCGTGGCCGGTACGAATCGTGATCGACGCCGAGGCTCGGTCTGGTCTCGGTGATGGGCTCAGTGATGGGCTCAGTGATGGGCTCAGCCATTGGCTCGGTGAGCGGCGCGCGTGATGCGCGTGCGGTGGAGCGCCGCCCGCGCGGGCGGTAGCCTCCACGCATGAATCTCGCGGCGGAGTTCCTGGGTACGGCACTGCTCGTGTTGCTCGGCAACGGCGTGGTCGGCAACGTGATCCTGGCGCGGACGAAGGGGCACGTCCCGCCCTCGCAGCCGGGTGGCTTCTTCATCATCACCGTGGGCTGGGGGCTGGCCGTCTTCGTGGCCGCGTACTGCACGGCGTTCCTCGGCGGGCCCGCGCACCTGAACCCGGCCGTCAGCATCGGCATGGCCTCGATGGGGATGGTGGCGCGCGATGACTGCGTGCGGCTCTGCCTGGCCCAGATGACCGGTGGCATGCTCGGTGCCTTCCTGGTCTGGCTGCTCTACCTGCCGCACTGGCGCCTGACCGAGGACCCGCGAACGAAGCTCGCCGCCTTCTGCAACGCGCCCGCCGTGCGCGCTCCGGGAAGCAACCTCGTGGTCGAGGTGATCGCCGCCGGGGTGTTGATGATCGGGATCCTGTGCCTGAAGGAGGCGCAGGGCACCATGGACGATGGCCGCGTGATCTCGCTCGAACTCGGTGCGATGGGCGCGCTGCCGGTCGGGCTGCTCGTCTTCGCCATCGGCATCTGCCTGGGCGGTCCGACGGGCTACGCGGTCAACCCCGCGCGCGACCTTGCGCCGCGCGTGATGCACGCGCTGCTGCCGATCCCCGGCAAGGGGCCGAGCGATTGGGGCTACGCCTGGATCCCGGTGGCGGGTTCGATCGCGGGCGCGCTCCTGGCGGTGGCGATCTTCAGTGCGATGGCGCCCGTAGGAGGATGACGATGCGCGACCAGACCGGACCGAGGCCATGCTCGTGGGTGTTCCGTGCGGCCCGGGCCTTTGCACTGGGTTCCGCGATGGTGTCGATCGCGGCCGCCGACGCTGCAGTCGATCCGCCGTCGGCGCCTGCCCAGCCGCAGCAGATTCCGTTTCCCCTGCGCTTCGGCGTCCGCAGCGAGATGCTCGCGCGCTCCGCAGCGAGATGCTCGCGCGCAAGCAGGCCGTGCTCAACCAGGTCGTGCTCGTTCCCGATGGCGCGACCTACCTCGATGAGATCCGGCAGTGGACGATCGACCGTCGTTGGCCGGTCCTGATCGAGGACGATCACTTCACGCCGCTCTTCCTCCAGTCGTTCGCACCGGATCGGGTGTTCCGCCGCGCATCGGTCGGCGCGGGGCCGACGGGTGATGCGCTCGCAGCGGCCATCGAGTCGGCGGCCGCGCATGCCTGGGTGCCGGGCGCGGCATCGATGAAGGAAGCCCTGGCTGCGCGTGGCGTGCCGTCGATCGGCGTGGTGCTCGTTGACCCGGCGGATCCGGCTTGGCCCGCGGCGCTGGCGTTGGCGGCTGGTCGTGGTCAGGTGCTCGCACCGCTGACGGGCAATTGGGGCGCGCCGAACGATCAACTCGATCCTGACCGCACCACGGCGTTGTGCGATGCGGTGCGCGACGCCGTGGCCGCCACCGGACTCGCATGGAACGGGCTCGGTGACGAGGTCGATGCCGTCACGATCTGCCGATCGATGGCCGGCAAGGGCACGCCGGGGGAGCGTGTCGAGTTCGCATCGCCATTCGGCCCCGCGAAGCGCGGCGAGCCGATCGCGACGACCGATGCCGTGTGCCGCATCGCCGATGGGCGCACGCCGCGGCGTTGGGCGGTGGCCGGCTGGATCTTCGGGAACGAGGTGCGCAGCGCCTATGCCGCCATGTGTTCGCTGTTCCTGGTGCAGAAGGGAGCCTGGCTCAATGATTGCCCGGCGTATCCATCGAATGCAGGGGCGCGCCAGTACGAGGTGGGTGAGGCGACCGCGCTCCTGAAGAAGGCCGGCTTCGCCGCCGACTCGATCCGGTTCGCGCCGGGCGGCATCGCAGCCTGGCAGCAGCGTGCTGCAGCGGGCTGGGGGCCTGACCTTCAGTTCATCAACTCGATGGGGAACCTCGACACGTTCACCATCCTTCAGGACCACGACGCCGACGTTCGCGAGATTCCCGCGATCACGCGCCCGATGGGCTTGCACATGATCCACTCGTTCAGCCTTGCTGCGCCGGAATCGCCGATCTGCGTGGGCGCGCGGTGGCTCGATCACGGCGTCTTCGCCTACGTGGGATCGGTGCATGAACCGATGCTGAATGCGTTCGTGCCGCCGGCCCTGGTGGCGCAACGGATCTCCGTCGGCGTGCCGCTGCTCGTGGCGGGGCGCTGGCTCGAGGGTGAGGGCGACCGTTGCTGGCGCGTGCAGACGATCGGCGACCCGCTGTGGACACCCTCGCCGGGCGTCCTCCGGGGTGCGGTGATGGCCGCCGAGGCGCGCGATGGCCTGGTGGACGTGAAGGCAGCGGCGATCGAGGCCATCAAGGCGATGAATGCCGCTCCGACGGGTGCCAATGCGATCGCGGCCATGCGATGCGTCGGTCGGCTCGGCAAGCCGGAGTTCGCCGGCACGGTCTGGGCCAACGCCATGAAGGCGGGCGTGGCCAAGGATGCCGCGCCGGTCGCGTTGATGCCGCTCTTCCTCTGGCGCAACCTCGACGCCGTCGCGCAGGCGATCGAGCTCATCGATGCTCCGACGCTCAACCAGCTCGACCTGCTGTGGACGCTCGCGGCGGCACCGCTCGAGGCCGGCCAGGTCGCCAACCGAGCGACGATCGAGACGCTCGTGCGCCATCCGCGCGTGCCGCGTGCGGGGCACGACATGTCGACCGTTCGCGCCAACGCGATCCGCGTGATGGGCAACGACGCCTACGTCGCCATGAACCGCGAGGTCCTGCTGGGACTCAGCGCCGAGGAACGGGCCGGCGTCATCGAAGGCATGAAGTGAGCCATCGTCCGGCAGCAGCCGGGCACACGATGCGGGCAGGCTGCTGCACCGTGA
>JBEGNG010000104.1:0-6106 GCA_041182645.1 Planctomycetota bacterium | reverse complement strand
CCCCACGAACAACCCGCCCGGGCGGTGCCCCGCAGGGAGCGCTCGTCGCCCGTGCTGCTCGCGGCTCGCCTGCTCTTCGTGGTGCTCCTGGTCGTGAGCGTGATGCTCACCCTCGCCAGCACGTCCAAGGCCAACGAGTTCTCGTTCGCGACCGTCGTGGGCATCATCGTCGCTGCAGGCGGTTTCGGCCTGCTCGTGCTCATCCTCGATGCGCTGACGCCGAACAAGCGCATCACGAGCGTCGCGGCGGTGTACTTCGGGCTCTGCCTGGGGCTCGTGGCCGCCCTCGCCTTCGGCTCGCTGCTCGACACGATCGCCGACTCCTGGGAACTCGGCAACGAGGGCCCCGGTGCGCTCTACCTGGGCCTGGCGAAGCTGACCCTGGGACTGACGCTCTGCTACCTCTCGGTCAGCATGGTCATCACGACCAAGGACGACTTCCGGCTCGTGATCCCGTACGTCGAGTTCAGCAAGCAGCGCCGCGGCGAGCAGCCGTACCTCCTCGACACGAGCGCCCTCATCGACGGCCGCGTGCTGGACCTCGCCTCGTCACGCCTCATCGATGCACCGATCATCGTCCCGGGGTTCGTGATGGACGAGCTCCAGGCGCTGAGCGACAGCGACGACCGAGGCAAGCGCGCCCGCGGCCGCCGCGGCCTCGACACGCTGACCCGCCTGCAGTCGGTGCCGCTGGTCGAGGTGCAGGTCGACGGCACGCGCACCCAGGACGGCGGCGGCGTCGATGCCGCGCTGATCGAGACGGCGCAGCGCGACGGCGGGCGGATCCTGACGACCGATGCCGGCCTGCACAAGGTGGCGCAGATCCGCGGCGTCGCGAGCATCAACCTCAACGACCTCGCGGCCTCGCTGCGCGGGACCGGCGCGAGCGGCGAGCGCCTGCGCGTGCAGCTCGAGAAGGCCGGCGAACAGCGGCAGCAGGCCGTCGGCTGGCTGGAGGACGGCACGATGGTCGTGGTCGAGGACGCCCAGCACCTCATCGGCCAGGAGATCTGGGCGGCCGTCACGAACACGCTGCAGACCGCGGCAGGTCGCCTGGTGTTCGCCCGTCACGATCCCGACCCGGGTTCCGCCCAGGCGATCGCCGAGGCGGCCACGAACCAGGAGCGCGCTCCCGTGCCGGTGATCCAGCCGCGCGAGCCCGCCGGCGCCAACGGCCGCAACCCCCGTCGCGGGGGGCGCGCGTGAACACGTCGGCACCGAGCTTCGCCCAGCACGTGGTGCTCGTCGTCGACGACGGGCTGGTGGAATCCGATTCCCTCATCGCCTTCATCGCCGAGGCGCCCGACACGACCGTCCACCGGTGCTCGCGCGGGCAGGACGCCTACGACCACGCGATGCGCGTGGCCCCGACGGTGATCGTGCTCGACCTCGCGCGCCGCGAGGAGACGCTCGCCGTGCTCGAGCGCTTCCGCCGTGCACCGGAGACCGAGGGCGTGCCGGTGCTCGCCTGCGGGAGCGACCTCGACACCGACCGCGCCGACGCCTTCCGCCTGGGCGCGAGCGACTACGTCGACCGGCCCGCGCAGGCCGCCGAGCTCCGGACGCGGTGCCTGCTGCACTCGCGTGCCTACCTCGCGAGCGTCGAACGGCACCACGCACTGGCCGCGCTGCAGCGCGTGCAGGTCCAGCTGCGGCAGGCCCTGCGCGAGAACGAGGACCTGCGCGCTCGCGCCGCGCGCGACGCCGGCGACCGCGCACCCATCGAGCGCTGGCGCAGCCGCATGAGCGGCCTGCTCCAGGTCGGCATCGAGCTGAACCAGGTGCAGGACTTCCACACGCTGATGGACCGCATCCTCGACGAGAGCAGGCACCTGCTCAACGCCGATGCGGGCACGATCTTCGTGCGCGAGGGCGACCGCCTGCGCTTCGCGTTCTTCCAGAACGAGACGCTGGCCCGGCGCACACGCAGCGGCGAGACGCCGCCGATGCAGAGCTTCCGGATCCCGATCAACGAGCGCAGCATCGCGGGCTGGGTGGCCCTGACCGGGCAGCCCGTCAACATCCCCGACACCGACCGCCTCGACGCAGGCCTGCCCTTCCGCTTCGACCACTCCTTCGACCAGCTGCTGGACTACCGCACGCGGAGCATGCTGGCGATGCCGCTGAAGAACCGCCTCGGGCGCGTGCTTGGGGTGATCGAGCTCATCAACGCGCGGGATGACCAGGGGCGCACGCGCGACGGAGGCTTCACGGACGAGGACCAGTCGCTGATCGAGCACTTCGCGAGCATCGCGACCGTCGCGCTCGAGCGCACCCACCTGACCGAGAGCATCATCATGCGGATGATCCGCATGGCCGAGGTGCACGATCCCGGGGAGACGACGCCGCACGTCGAGCGCGTCTCGGGCTACGCCGCCATCCTCTTCGAGGAGTGGGCGCGCCGGCGCGGGCTCGAGGGCGCGAACCTCGAGCGCCAGCGCGACCGGCTCCGCATCGCGGCGAAGCTGCACGACGTGGGCAAGGTCGGCGTGAGCGACCGCGTGCTGCGCAAGCCCGGCCTGCTCGACGAGCAGGAACGAACCGAGATCGAGCGTCACGTGGTCATCGGGGGCGACCTCTTCGACGACATGCCGACCGACTACGACGAGGCCGCGCGCGAGGTCGCGCTCCTGCACCACGAACGCTGGGACGGCACCGGCTATCCGGGCATCCTCGAGGGTGGACAGCGCCGTGGGCGGCGTGGCGAGGAGATCCCGGTCTTCGCACGCATCGTCGCCATCTGCGATGTGTTCGACGCCCTGTCGAGCGTCCGCTGCTACAAGCCCGCCTGGCCCGAGGAACGGGTGCTCGAGCTCATGCGCACCGAGCGCGGCCGGGCCTTCGATCCGGAACTCATCGACATCCTGTTCGACCGCCTCGCCGAGGTGCGTGCGGTCCGGGCCGCGAGCCCCGAAGAACCGGACTGAGCCCATGCGCCGGTGCGTCGGGGCGATCGTCCTGCTCGCTGCGCTGGTGACGGGCTGCTCCACGACCCCGCCTCCGGACGCCGGTCCCATGCAGCTCGAGTCGTTCACCGAAGTCGCCATGGGCGTCGAGGTGACCGTGACCGTCGCCGGGGTCGATGCCCAGGCGCGGCTCGCCGCCGCCCGAGCGGCCATGGCCGAGGTGCGCGCGTGCGACGACGCGCTCAGCGATTGGCAGGCCGCCAGCGAGTGTCGGCGGCTCCCGCAACGCGCCGGTGAACGCGTGACGGTCTCGGATCGCATGGCCGATGCGGTCGCCCGCTCGATCGCCATGGCGGCCGCCACCGACGGCCGCTTCGACCCGACCGTGGCCCCCGTGATCGCTGCATGGCGCGATGCACGGCGCGCCGGCACGCTTCCCGATCCGGCCCTGGTCGAGGTCGCCATGACGCGCGTGGGCTGGACCGCGCTGCACCTTGATCCCGATGCACGCGAGGCGTGGTTCGACCGGGATGGCATGCGGCTCGACTTCGGCGGCATCGGCAAGGGGCTCGCCGCCGAGCGGGCGAGCGCCGCGCTGACGGCCGCGGGCCACCCCTGCCACCTCGTCGCCGTGGCCGGCGACATCGTGGCCGGTCCCGCGCCGCCGCCCGGGCGGGCCGGGTGGAGGATCCGCCGCGAGGACGGGCTCGGTCGGCCGGTCGAGTTGGAGCTGCTGGGCGAGGCGATCTCGACGAGCGGCGACCTCGAACAGTTCATCCTCATCGGCGGCGTGCGTCACTCGCACATCGTCGATCCGCGCACGGGCCGGGCGATGACCGTGCGCACCGCGGCGAGCGTCCGGGGGCCGTCGGGCGCCACCTGCGATGCGCTCGCGACCGCGCTGTGCGTGGCGGGCACGACGGATGCACCGCGCGTGATGGCCCGGTTCCCCGGCTACCGGGCGATGGTGACCAGTGCAGGCGATGCACCGTCCGCGGCGCCCGGCGAGGCGGGCACGGAGCCCGCTCCGACGATCACCACCTGGTCAACGCGCCCTGCTCCCGGCGACCGATGAAGGCCGGCAGGCGCAGGGCGCGCGGGATGACGGAGCCGTGCGACGGCGGGACCGTTCAGGCACCTTCGCCGGGGATGGCGACCGGGGCCTGCGGGTTGGGTCCGAACTGCAGCACCTTCGGCATCAGGTCCTCGGTGTCGGCCATCGCCTGCTCCCAGGTGATCTCCTTGCCGCGGTAGGCCGCCATGCGGATCATGATCGCGCACAGGGTGCTCTCGGCGATGCGCTTGCCCTCGTTGAGGTACGAACCGCCTCGGATGCTCGACTGCAGGTCGATGTGCTCCTGCACGTACGGGTTGCGCTGCTTGCCGCCGAACTTCCAGGCCTTCGCGCCGGTGATCGCCGCGCTGCCCGACGAGAGCTCGGCCACGCCGTCGCTGCCGTGGATGAACTCCTGCACGCGGCCGTCGGTCCCCTCCTGCTGGCGCGCCATCGAGAGCGCGAAGCGGTTGCCGGGGTAGGTGAAGTCGCACGCGAAGTGGTCGTAGATGTGGCCGTACTTCGGCTGCGTGCGCGATTGGCGGCCGCCGGTGGCGACGCAGCGCAGCGGCACGGCCTGGAAGGCCCAGTTCACGACGTCGATGTTGTGCACGTGCTGCTCGACGACGTGGTCGCCCGACAGCCACGCGTGGTAGAGCCAGTTGCGGACCTGGTTCTCCATGTCGCTGCGGTCGGCGCGCGGCTCGACGTCCCAGAGCCCCTGCTGGTTCCAGAAGCAGCGCGCCCCGACCACGGTGCCGAGGTCGCCGCGGTGGATGCGCTCCATCGCCTCGAGGTAGCACTGCTCATGGCGGCGCTGGGTGCCGGCCACGACGCTCAGCTTGCGGCGCTCGGCGTCGGCCGCCGCGGCCAGCACCATGCGCACGCCGGGAGCATCGACCGCGACGGGCTTCTCCATGAAGACGTGCTTGCCCGCATCGACCGCCGCCTTGAAGTGGACCGGCCGGAAGCCGGGCGGCGTGGCGAGGATGACGACGTCGCAGCCCGAGGCGATGACGCCCTTGTAGGCATCGAATCCGGTGAAGCAATCCTTCTCGGCGACCGTGCCCATCTCGCCGCGCTCGGCAAGACCCTTGCGTGCGCCCTCGACGCGTTCCGGGAAGAGGTCACCGAGCGCGACGATCCGCACGGCGCCCTTGGTCGCGTCGGCGGCTTCGAGCGCGTTGATCGCGGCACCCGTGCCGCGCCCCCCGCAACCGATGACGCCGACCCGCAGCGCCTCGGCACGCCGCCCCGACGCCAGCACCGATGGTGCGGCGATCACGGCGGCACTCGCTGCCACGCCCTGGATGAAGGTCCGACGGTCGACGGATGCGTGCTCGATCATGGTGTTCTCCTGTTGGTCCTGGTCCTGCGGCGCCGGCCACCGCACCGTTCATGGCGAGCGCGCCGCTGCGCCCGCCGCGTCCTCACTCCTCACAGACGATGCGGAAGCCTGCCCACGGTCCGTCGGCAAGCCACCAGATGCTCTTGGGGAACTGCGGGTCGCTCGCGTTCCAGTCTTCCGTGTTCGGGAGCGCCGTGTCGCAGGTGATCTCCGAGGCCTTGTCCTCGTAGCCGCCGCCCATGAGCACGCCCGTGCCGTCGGGCGCGACGCACCACTCGCGGACGTTCCCGTACAGGTCATGCAGCCCGCTCGCGTCGGCCTTGAGCGAACCGGCCTTGCGCGTGGCATCCTTGGCGTTCTCGAAGGTCCAGGCGTGGTCCTTCATCGTGTCGGCCGTGATCCCGCTTCGCGCGCACAGGTGCCGACGCTCGGCGACGGTCGGAAGCCGGTATCGACGGCCGGTCTTGGCGCTCAGCCATTCGCAGAACGCCTTCGCGCTGTCGAAGCTGATGCTGACGGCCGGGAATCCGCCGTGGCCGAAGCCGCGGTCCGCCGCGGTGTAGGGCTTCGTGGGTCGGGTGCAGGCATCCGCTGCGGCGTTGCCCGATGCACCATCCTTCTGGTCACGCTTGTAGATGCAGATGTCCTGCCAGTCCCAGAGCGTTTCCGTGCGGGCGACCCAGAGCGGCTTGATGCTGCCATCGGCGCTGCCGGGCACCTTCACCAGCTCGATCTCGAGCGTGGTGCCCGTGATCGGCTCCTTGCGGGACTCGGGCGAGGCGGCTGCCGGCTGCGTGG
>JBEGNG010000103.1:0-6155 GCA_041182645.1 Planctomycetota bacterium | reverse complement strand
ACCTCCTTCATGTAGTCGCCGGTCGACAGGTCGAAGCTCCAGCCCTGGCGACCGATGCGGTGCGCGTTCTTCCCGTAGTCGAGGTCGAAGACCACGCGCATCAGCTCGCCGTCCGACGGGAATGCGGCGATCATCGCGCCGTCCGGATCCTCGCAGAGCGCCGGCGTGCGCAGGCGGTGGATGCGGCGCTCGGCATCCTGCTCGACGAGGCCGGCAGCGAGGATCGGCTCGGCGAAGGGCAGGGCGCTGCCGTCGCCTGCGGGGAGCTCGGGACCGTGCAGGCGCAGCAGGGCGTTGTCGACGCGGAGCCCGGCGAGGGCACTCATGCAGTGCTCGACCGTCTCGATCGTCGCATCGCCGGACTTGATCACCGTGCGCCGCGGCCGGACGACCACGTTCTCGACGCGTGCCGGGATGCGCACCGGCGGGTCGAGGTCGGTACGTTCGAAGACGATGCCGTGGCCGATCGGTGCGGGCAGGATCTCCAGGTCGGCATCCGCGCCCGAGAGCAGCCCCTTGCCGCGGACGCGCACCGGCGCGGCCAGCGTGTGCTGGCGCGGCTTGGGCTTGGAGGCTGTGGTCTGGGCTGGTGCCATGGGGCGAATCGACCGGCGGTCGACTCAGCCACCCTTGGGCGGATCCGCCACCAGGCGCTTCAGGCGTCCCGCGATCGGCGCGAGTGTACGGATGGCGGCAATCTGCCGCAACGCATCCATCATCGGCTGCGCGGGAAGGCCGCCCCAGGTCTCGCCATCGGGGATGTCGTGCATGACGCCGCTGCGCGCAGAGAGCCGCACGCGGTTGCCGATGGTGCGGTGGTCGGCGATGCCGCTGCCGGCGCCGATCTGGCACCAATCGCCCACGACGACGCTGCCGGCCAGGCCCGTCATGCCGCTGATGACGCAACCCTTGCCGATGCGGCAGTTGTGGCCGATCTGGCAGAGGTTGTCGATCTTCGTTCCGGGCCCGATGAAGGTGACGCCGAACTTCGCCCGGTCGACGCAGGTGCCCGCGCCGATCTCGGCCTCGTCGGCGAGCTGGGCGATCCCGATGTGCGGCGTGCGCACGATCGATCCGCGCTCGTCGGGGCGGAACCCGAAGCCGTCGCTGCCGACGACCGCGTTGGCACCGACGGTGCAGCGGTTGCCGACGATGCAGCGCTCGCGCACCACGGCGTGCTGCCACAGGACCGATCCGTCGCCGACCTTGGCGCCCGCGGCGACATGCGCGCCCTGGTGGAGCACCGCACCGGCACCGATGGCGGCGCCCGCACCCACGAAGCAGTGCGCACCGATGCGGCACGCGGCGCCCAGCACGGCACCCGGCTCGATGATCGCCGTGGCGTGCACGCCCTCGGCCGGGACCGGCACGACGGGCGCGAAGGCCGACAGCACCGTCGCCATCGCGCGGTCCGCATCCTGCACCCAGATGATCGCGCGCACGGCCGGATCGTGGCCATCGATCGTGAGCCCGCGGGTGGCGAGCGCCGTGCCCGCCGCACTCTGCGCCCAACGCCCCGCATAGGCCTGCTCGCCGATGAAGGTCAGGTGGTTCGCCTGGGCGAGCTCGAGCGTGTCGAGCCCGTCCACCGCGAGGTTGCCGGGCCCCCAGAGTTCGCCCCCGACGAGCGTGGCGACGTCGGCGCTGGTGCCGGGCCGCTCCATCACGTGCCGGCCTGCTTGGCCTTGAACTCGGCGTTCATGCGCTGGATCAGCATGTCGGTCACGTCGAGCTTCGCGTTCACGAACAGCGTGCGGCGCACGTTGAGCTGGGTGAGCACCTGCTGGACGGTGCCCGGCTCGACCGGGGCCGACGAATCGTCGAGCACGATCATGTCGATGTTGTTCTCCTGCGCCAGGCGGCCGGCGATGGCCCGCATCTCGGCGTAGGCCTCGCGGATCCAGTTGGCGCTCTCGGACTCCATCTTGAGCTTGGCGTACTCCTCGAAGGCGCGCATCTGACCGACCTTCTCCTGCGCCTTGCGCTCGGCCTCGGCGAAGTTGGGGCTGCCGGGCTGGAACGACTCGAGCTCGTCCTGCAGCGCTCGCAGGTCCTCGCGCATCTTCTCGGCCTGGTCCTTCAGCGAGGACTGGACGGTGTTCATGCGCTGCTCGTGGCCGGCGCGGGCGTCGAGCCCGTTGAGCGCGCGGGCGAGCTCGACGGTGCCGATCACGGGAGCGGCCGAGGGCGCCGTGGCGGCGATCACCGCCATGGCGGCGACGGCGAGGGCGGGGAGGATGGTCTTGATGGTCATGGTTCGGTCCTTCCGTGGTCCGGCGTCAGGGCTTGGGCGCGGACTGGGTGGCTGCCGCGCGGTTGTTGTTCATGCGCAGCACGAGCTTGTCGGTCAGGTCGTCCTTGGCGCTGGCCACGAGCACGCGGCGCCGGGCGATCTGCTGCTGGACCTGCTCGAAGTACGACTCCTTGCTGCGGGGGTCGCGCTTCATGTCGGCGCCGCCGTCGGCGACGAGCACGTAGTCGTAGCCCTCGACCTGCGCGAGCTTCTGCGCCTCGCTGCGGATCTCGCGGTAGAGCGCCTCGAAGCGCAGCGCACGCTCGCGGTCCAGCTCCTGGCCCTTGAGCTGGGTCCACTCGCGCAGCTGCAGGTTCTCGAGCGCCAGCGCATCGCGGGTGGCCTGCACCTGCGCAGGGTCGGTCATCGCCTCGGTCGCCTTCAGGCGCGCCTCGAGGTCCTTGCCGCGGTCGGTGACGTCCTTCTCCATCGCGGCCGCGAGCCGCGAGATCTCGACCTCGGTGTCGGCGCGGGCCGAGATCTTCTCGAGCACCTTCTGGATGTCGATGCTCGCGACGGCGGTGGGGGCGGCTGCGATGCGGCCGGCGGCGAAGGCACTCGCGGCGACCACGGCGCCGCCGAGCACGCACAGCACGGCAGGCAGGAACGATCGGTTCTTCATGGGCGCGGATGGTAGCGATGCGCGGACCCCGTGGCCCGGCCCCGCGTCAGAACGGCAGGTCGGCGGAGAAGCTGAAGACCTGCGTCTGGTCGGTGTCTTCCTTGACGATCGGCTGGGCGAAGTCGAAGGCCAGCGGCACCGGGCCGAACTGCGGCAGGTAGAGGCGAAGGCCGATGCCCACCGACACGCGGTACTCCGAGAGCGCGACCTCGTCGACGACCGTGCCCGAGTCGCAGAAGGCGACCCAGTTCACGAACTCGTCGATCAGGGGCATCTCGTACTGCGCGCCGGCGAAGAACTTGAAGGTGCCGCCGATCGGGTCGCCGTCGGGCTGGCCGTCCGCGTTCACCGTCGGGGTCGTCATGCCCGGGGGCCCGGAGCTTGCGCTCTTGGGGCTGACGGTGCGGAACTCGAAGCCGCGGAAGGTCCGGCCGCCGAGGTAGAAGCGCTCGGTCAGCGGCGCCTCGTCGTCGAAGATGTAGCCGCTCTGCACGGTCGTCTTCAGGACGCTCTTGCGGCCGATCAGGTCCTCCGCGAGCGTGAAGAACCCCGTCCATTCGCCGTTCACCGCGGTGTACATGTACTCGCCGCCGAGCACGCCGTACTGCTGCACGCTGCCCTCGATGCGCGTGCCGCGCGAGGGCCGGTTCACGTTGTCCGTGTTCGTGCGCGTGAACGAGAACGTCAGCGAATCGAGGTCGTAGGGGCCTTGCTCCTCGTACACGACCGTGGGGGTCGAGGAATCGAAGTCCGTCAGCTCGATCCGGTTCCAGTTCAGGCGGCTGGTGAAGGTCCAGAGTTCGCCCAGGCGCCGCGACAGCTGCAGGTTGGGGCCCCATCGCTCCTCGGTCCAGTCCTCGTAGACGCGGGTGCGGTAGAAGCCGTTGATGCCGCCGCCCCATTCGGAGTCGAGCAGGCGCGGGTCGCTGATGCCGATCGAGTAGTTGCTCACCTCGACGCCGGGCGAGATCGACGCGTTGAAGGTCTGGCCCGCGCCGCGGAAGGCGCGCTGGGCGAAGAACTCGTCGAGCGTGCGGGGCGTGTCGAAGAGGTCGAAGTTGCGCTGCGTCAGGCTGATCTGGCCGAACAGCCCGGTGTCGGTGCTGGCGCCCACGCCGAAGTTGAGCGAGCCGGTGTTCTGCTCCTTGACCTCGACCAGGATGTCGCGCACGCCCTGGTCCTGCGCATCGGGCTGCTGCAGCGTGACGCGCACGTCCCCGAAGAGCCGCGTGCGCTCGAGCCGCTTCGTCGCCTCGTCCACCTGCCGGGCATCGAGCGGCCGGCCCGGGTCGATCATCACGTCGCGTCGGATGACGTTGTCCTTGGTCAGGCTGTTGCCCTGGATCCGCACGATGCCGGCGATCGTCTCGCCGCCCTCGCGGACCTTGAGCACCAGGTCGACCTCGGGGCTCTCGCCCGTGCGCACCCACTCGCTCTGCACGACCACGTCGGCGTGGCCCATGACCTGGTACGCGCCCTTGACCGCCTCGACCGAGCCCTTCACGAGCGTTTCGAGGAAGGCATCGCCGGGGCGGATGCGCAGCAGGCCGAGCGCCTGCTCGCTGGTGAGCGCGGGCACCTTCTCCTCGCCCAGGTTCAGGATCGTGACGTTGCGCAGCCGGTACTGGCGGCCTTCCTCGACCGCGAAGACGACCTTGGCCTCGTTGCCGTCGGGCGCCACGTCGACGCGCCGGTCGACCCGCACGTCGACGTAGCCCTGGCCCTTGTAGAAGCGGTCGAGCGCGGCGACGTCGCCGGCGAGGCGGTCCTCGTCGAGGTCGCCCTTGCCGAAGAGGAAGACCCACTCCTTCGTCTGGATCTCCTCCTGCAGGCGCTTGGCAGGGAACGCGCGGTTGCCGGTGAACTCGATCGAGCGCACGCGTGTGCGCGGGCCCTCGATGATCCTGAAGATCAGGATGCCGTTCTCCTTCAGTTCGCTCTCGTCGACGGTGACCTCGGCCAGGTAGTGGCCGCGTCCGCGGTAGAGGTCCTTGATCTTGGTGACGGCGCGCTCGAGCAGGAAGTCGTCGCGCGGACCGCCGGCGTACAGGCCGATCTCCTTGCGGAGCTCCTGGTCGCTCAGGATCGTGTTGCCGATGACCTGGATGTCGGACACGAGCGGCTGCTCGTCGAGCCGGTAGGTCAGGTGGACGGTGCCGTCGGGCTGCAACTCGGCATCGGCGCGGACGACGTCGAAGTGCCCGAGCCGGTAGAGGTTGGCGACGTCGTCCTTGACGGCCTTGGCATCGAACGGCTGCCCGGACGCCATGCGGATGTTGTTGCGCACTTCCTGCTCGGTGATGCGGTCGAGGCCGATGAAGCTGACCTTGCTCACCGGGCGGTCGATGAGGGTCGCGTCGTCGATCGACTGGGCGCCGGCAGGCGGGGTCGCCAGCAGCAGCATCGCCACGGCCAGCACGCGCAGCAGCGCGGCGGCGAGGCGGGTGGGCGCGCTCCTGGCGGTCATGGGCCGAAGCATACTCCCGTGCGCCCGGCCGGTGCCGGGCGCCGCGTCTACGATGGACCCTCCCAAGCGAGGACCACCATGACCACCGCGACCCAGCTGCTGCGCACCCCGTTCCACTCCTTCCACCTGCAGCACAAGGCGAAGATGGTCGACTTCGCGGGCTGGGAGATGCCGCTGTCCTACGGCAGCATCATCGAGGAGCACCGCCACTGCCGCGCGAGCGCGGGCTTCTTCGACGTGAGCCACATGGGTCGGCTCCGGTTCACCGGCCGCCACGCGCGCCGGTTCCTCGACATGGTCTGCACGCGGCAGGTGCTGGGCATGGAGCCGGGCCAGTGCCGCTACGGCATCGTCTGCAACGAGCGGGGCGGCTGCCTGGACGACATCATCGTCTACTGCATGGACGAGAGCGATTTCCTCGTCGTGTGCAACGCGAGCAACCGCGCCAAGCTCCTGGCCCACTTCGCGGCCGTCAAGGGGGACATGGTCTTCAAGCTCGATGACCAGACCGAGTCGACCGCGATGTGCGCGCTGCAGGGCCCCAAGGCCATGGACCTGATCGCCGGCATGAGCCGCGAGATCCCCAACCTCAAGCGCTACCGCTTCACGCAGAAGAACCTCATCGTCGTCAAGCTCATCGTGAGCCGCACCGGCTACACCGGCGAGGACGGCGTCGAGGTGATCCTGGGCGCCGGCACGGCGCAGCTCGCCATGGGCATGTTCCTCAAGAACGCCGGTCAGGCCGACAGCGTGGTGAAGCCCATCGGCCTGGG
>JBEGNG010000102.1:0-6176 GCA_041182645.1 Planctomycetota bacterium | reverse complement strand
CGCTCACTCGACGAGAGCGTCTGGGCGATCATCTTCACGGTCAGGCCTTCTTCGTCGAACATTCGTGCTCTCCCTGCACAGCCGTCCAATCGATCCCGCGACGAGCTCACGCGCACATCCTTGTACGACGAAGGGAAGATAACACAAGTCGGGGTCATGGTGGTGGTCCTTTCTGGATTTTCGGTCAGGCCGCGGCGGCGTCGAGGTGGATGTCGATGAAGGCCTCGGCGAGTTCCGGATCGAATTGGGTGCCCCTGCAACGCTTCACTTCGTTCAGCGCCTCGTGCACACCCATCGCGCGGCGGTAGGTCCGGTCGCTGGTCATCGCATCGAAACTGTCCGCGATCGCCAGGATCCGGCCATCGACGGGGATCGAATCGCCGGCGCGCTGGAAGGGATAGCCCGTGCCATCCCAGCGCTCGTGGTGGCTCAGCACCCCTTCGAGCGCATCCGCGACCTCGTCGAACCGCTGCAGCAGGCGGTGCCCGATGAGCGGATGGCGCTGGATCTGTTGGAGTTCCTCGGCATTGAGCGGCCCCTGCTTGTTCAGCACGGCCTCACTCACGCCCACCTTGCCCACATCGTGCAGGAGCCCCGCAAGACGGATGCGGTTGCAGGCAGCATCGTCCAGGCCGACATGCCGCGCCAGCGACACGGCCAGGTCCGACACGCGTGAACAGTGCCCACGCACGCCTTGGTCCTTGGCCTGGATCAGTCCGGTCAGGAAGGTCACGGTCCCGGCCACGGAGTGGGCCAGGGCCTCGGGTCGCGTCTTGAACATCATCGGGCTCCTTTCGGCACCCCTGCTTCGGCAGCCCGCGGGGGCGACTTTCGGCACCTTGGGGAATTCCGGCAGGATTCCTCGTTCCCCGGCCGCGCTACCTTTCCCCCGCCCCATGCGCCTGGCGCCCTTCACCGCCCTCCGGGCCTCCCAACACCACGTCACGGCGGTCTCCTGCCCGCCGGCTGACCTGTTGACGGCGGCCGCGGTGGTCGAGCTGGCCAACGCCAAGGCCCGATCGATCGTCAGCGTGCTCCGCCACCGTGAGGTGGTCGGCGTCGTGGAGGGCACCAGGCCCAGCCCCGCATCGCACTTGGTCAGCCTGATCGAGGGCGGCTCGATGATCCGCGAGACCGAACCTTGGCTCTACGCGTACCGCGTGTCGGGGCACGGGCTCAAGGCCACGGGCATCATCGGCCGGCTCGACGAGGCGTTGCCCACGACCGCCGCCCCCGAAGATCCCGGGGGCGATCGGGTCGCGATGCATCCTGCACGCATCGGCGCCACGCTCGAGCTCACACGGCTGGTCATCGAGACCTGGGCGCCCATGGTGCCGAAGCTCTTGCTGGACCTGAACGAGCGCCCGCTCTACCACTTCCTCGAGAAGGACACCGGGCTCACCCACAGCGTGTGGTCCTTGCGTCAGCCCATGCCGTACGTGGAGTACCTCGCTCCACTCGCGTGGAGCCTCGCCCGCACGGCCCACGCCGGCGCGCACCACGAGCCCGTGCTTGCCTGCGTCTTCGGCGCCGATGAATGGGCCCCTGGTGCCGGCGCACACCTACGGCTGCGCAGCGGCATCATCGGTCTCGAGCGCGACGTCGACGATTGAGGGGCGACCCCCTCGCACGGCTACACTTCGCGCATGGGTTCCAAGCCCCAACCGCACTCCCCGTCCGTCGATGAGCGCACCGCCCGCGTGCTCGTGGTCGATGCCTTCGCGCCGACCGGCGCCGAAGCCCTGCGCCATCTGGGCTGTGACGTGATCCACAACCCGCACCTCGATGCGGACGGCCTGGCACAGGCCTGTGCCGATCTCACACCGGATGTGCTGGTGGTGCGCGAAACGCATGTGCCCGCGGCCGTCTTCACCGCCTGCCCCACGCTCGGGCTGGTCGTCCGCAGCGGTGCGGGCACCGAGACGATCGATGTCGAGGCCGCCAACCGCCACGGCGTGCTCGTGGCGCATTGTCCTGCGCGCGGAGCCATCGCCGCCGCCGAACTCACCTGGGGCCTGATCCTCGCCGCGGACCGCCAGATCCCTGCGCAAACCGCTGACCTGCATGCGGGCCAGTGGCGCCACGGACAGTACGCCACGGCGTCGGGCCTGGCCGGCCGCACGCTCGGCATCATCGGCCTTGGGCCCGTCGGCCAGGAAGTCGCGCGCCGCGGCCTTGCCTTCGGCATGCACGTGATCGCCTGGAGCCGCCACATCACCGAAGCGCGCTGCGATGCGCTCGGCATCGACCTGTGCGCGAACCTGGTGAACCTGGCCAAGCTCAGCGATGTCGTGAGCGTGAACGTCCCGCAGAGCGCCGAGACCGCCGACATGGTCGGCGAGAAGTTCTTCGCGGCCATGCGTCCCGGCGCGATCCTCGTGAACACCTCGCGCGTGGGCGCCCTCGACGAAGCCGCCCTGCTGCGCGCCGTGCGTTCGAAGGGGATCCGCGTGGCCAGCGACTCCTGGGACGATGCTCCCGATGCAGCCGAGGGGACCTTCGCGGGCCCGCTCGGTCGTGAGCCGGGCGTGATCGGCACGCACGGCATCGCCGCCTGCACCGAGCAGGCCATGGGTGCGATCGGCGACGAGGTCGTCCGCATCGTCTCGGCCTGGATCAACGACTTCGACATGCCCGGCTGCGTCAACATCGCGCAGTCGACGGGCGCCAGCACGGTGCTCTGCGTGCGGCACCTGAACGTTCCGGGCGTGTTCGCGCAGGTCTTCGGCGTGCTCGGCAACGCCAAGATCAACGTCGAGGAGATGGACAACATCATCTACGAGGGCGGTCATGCGGCAGTCGCGCGCATGCAGCTCTCGCGGCGCCCGAGCGCCGAGGACCTGGCCGCGCTGCGTGCGTGCAACGCCGTGCTGGCCGTGAACGTCAACACCCTGCGAGGACCCCGCGCATGACCGCTGCCCCTGCCATGACCAGCTGCACCCGCCCCACCCCGAGCGGTCGCGTCTACAACTTCAGCGCCGGCCCCGCCGGCATGCCCGAACCCGTGCTGCGCCAGCTGCAGGAGGACCTCTGGGACCTGCGCGGCAGCGGCATCGGGATCATGGAGCACTCGCACCGCGGTGCGGTCTACGACGCCATCAATGCGGAAGCGCATGAGTGGTGCCGCAAGGCCGGCCGCGTGCCCGCCGACTGGGAGGTCATCCTGATGCCCGGCGGCGCCACCGTGCAGCAGGCCTACCTGCCCTTCAACTTCCTGCCGGCCGGCCGCACGGCTGACTACCCGGACACCGGCATCTGGACGACGAAGGCAATCAGCGAGGGGCGCAAGGCCGCGGCCATGCTCGGCGCGCACATCCATGTGGCGTTCGAGGGTTCGCGCCTGAAGTACACGCGCGTGCCCAAGGACGGCGAGATGAGCCAGACGCCCAACGCCGCGTACCTGCACTATTGCTCGAACAACACCGTCTTCGGTACGCGGTACCCCACCACGCCGGCCACCACGGCCCCGCTGGTGTGCGATGCGAGCAGCGAGTACTTCGCGCGGCCGGTCGACTGGGACCGCCACGTGATGCTGTACGGCGGCGGCCAGAAGAACCTCGGTCCGTCGGGCATCAGCCTGGTGCTGGTGAAGAAGGAGTTCCTCGCGACCGCGAACCCCGCGCTGCCCACCATGATGAGCTTCGCCGCCCACGCCGCGGGCGAGAGCCGCCTGAACACGCCGCCGACCTTCGGCGTGCACGCCATGGGGCTCATGTTCCGCTGGATCGCCGCGCAGGGCGGCCCCGAAGCGCTCGAGCGCGCCGCGATCGACAAGAGCGGTCTGCTCTACGACGCGATCGACTCGAGCAACGGCTTCTACACGGGCCTGGCCGAACGCTGGTGCCGGTCGTTCATGAACGTCAGCTTCCGCCTGCCGACGCCTGAACTCGATGCGCGCTTCGTGAAGGAAGCGGCCGCCCACGGCATGGACGGCCTGACGGGCCACCGCGATGCCGGCGGGATCCGTGCCAGCATCTACAGCGCCTTCCCCCGCGAGGGCTGCGTGGCGCTGGCCCAGTTCATGCGCGACTTCGCCGGCCGCACCAGCTGAGCGCCGCGGGCGCAGGTCCCGGGCGCCACCCTGCAGGTGGTCACTTCGCCGAGCCCGGCAGCTTCCTGAGCCGGATGTTCCTGAACTCGATGAAGGCGCCCTCGCTCTGCAGGGCGATCCAGCCCGGCACGACCTTGCAGTCGGTGGCCACGTTCTGCAGCAGGCCGTTGACCCACAGTTCCAGCCGGCCGCCGTCGACCAGGATGCGATAGTGGTTCCACTCGCCCAGCGGCTTCTCGTTGGTGGCGTGTTCCTTGCGGGTGTGGCGGCCGTTGGTGCGGTCGGCGGCGACCTTCATCGGGAAGTCCCCGATGTTCCAGATGTCGCCGGCGTTCTCGCTGTGCAGCTGCGCTTCCATGCTGTTCGGCCAGACCGTGTCTTCGCCGATCGTGCGCAGCAGCACGCCGCTGTTGCCCGCGCCCTTCTTGGGGTCGAAGCGCCAGTCGAGCTCGAGCTCGAAGTTGTCGTACCGCTCGGTGGTGCGGATGTAGCCGATCGGGTTGCCCGCGCACTTCAGGCAGCCATCGACGACCGACCACACCGCCATCTGGTCCTTGCCCTTCAGGTCGGGCACGAAGGCCGTCCAGCCCGTGGTGTCCTTGCCGTTGAAGAGCTCGATCCACTCGCCCTGCGCGGCAGGCTTGGCGGCCTGCTTGGCGGCGTCATCGGAAGCGGTCATCGCCACGCCGCCGGCAAGGCCGGCCAGCACGAGGGTCGCAAGCAGGGTGGTCTTCATGAACGGCACGATACCGGCGCAGCGAAACCTGCGATCAACGACGCGAGTCGGAGGGTCGACCCACTCACCCCTCCAGCGCCGCACGGCCCCACGGCAGGTCGAAGCGGTCGCGCGTGGTGCAGTAGCCCAGCCCCGCCATGCGGCCGACCAGGTCAAGCTGCGCAGGATCGATCCGCCCGCGCGCATCGATCACGGCATCGTCGACGTGGATCATCACCACGCGCCCAAGCACCAGGTTCCCCCCGCTCGGCGCGCCTGGATTCGTGCGGATGACCTGCATCGTGCGGCACTCGAACGCCACCGGACTCTCGGCCACGCGCGGCGCACGCACCTGCACGCCATCGATGGGCGTCAGCCCCGCGAGCGCGAACTCACTCTCGCCGTAGCCGAGCCCCTCGGCGGCCGCCACCACCTGCCGGATGATCCGGTGCGGCGCAACGCTCACGGTGAACTCGCCGCTGCCGCCCTCGGCGACCGGCTTCGCGTTGCGCAGGGTGTCCTTCTCGCCGCCGGACTCGTCGTTGGCCGGGCAGAAGCAGAGCGTCACCGGATTGCTGCCGACGCCGCAGAAGAACGAGAACGGCGCCAGGTTCACGCTGGTGCCGTCCGGCGAGCGCGTGCCCACGACCGCGATCGGCCGCGGCATGATGGCTCCGATCAGGAGCTTGTAGGCCCGCTCGGCATCGAGCGTGGCAGGATCGAGCTGCATGCGCGAAGGCTACGCGCCCGCATGCACGGACGCGCCGGGGCCGCGCGCCCCCACGATCACTCGGCCTTCTGGGGCGCGGGCAGCTTGCGCACCCAGATGTTGCGGAAGCGCAGCGGATCACCGTGGTCCTGCAGGCGGATCGGCAGCTCCGCGGCGTGGGCGCTGTACTTCGCGCGCGCGGCGTGGGCCGTCGACCCGAGCAGCGCCACGTGATCCTGCACGAGCACGCCGTTCATCATCAGCGTGACGTAGGCCGGCGTCTCGAGCTTGCCGTCCTTGTCGAAGCGCGGTGCGCGGAAGACGATGTCGTAGACGTTCCACTCGCCCTGCGGGCGGCACGCATTGACCATCGGCGGATGCTGGCCGTAGCACGAGCCGGCCATGCCATCGGCGTAGGTCACGTTGTTGTGCGAGTTCAGGATCTGGACTTCGTACTGGTTCATGAAGAAGACGCCGCTGTTGCAGCCGCCCTGCCCCTTGCACTCGCGGCCCGCCGGCACCATGAACTCGAGGTGCAGCTGGCAGTCGCCGAAGGAGTCCTTGGTCGAGATGTCGCCGGTCCCGGCCTTGACCACCAGTTCGCCGTTCTCGATCGTCCAACCGCACGGCTTGCCGCCGCTGGTCCACTTATCGGACGACTTGCCGTCGAAGAGGGCCACGGCGTCGCTCGGCGCGGTCGC
>JBEGNG010000101.1:0-6870 GCA_041182645.1 Planctomycetota bacterium | reverse complement strand
GAACGGCAGGCCCAGCGAGAAGAAGAAGACGACCATGAAGATGTTCGTCATGCCCTTCTGCGCGTAGACGGTGCAGATCTCGACGACCTTCTTGGCGTCGTCGATGCTGGCCTCGGCCTTGTCGAGGTTGATGTTCTCCTTGATGAACACCACCGCGCGGTAGGCACCCGTCACGACGGCCTGGGTGGCTGCGCCGGTGAACCAGTAGATCACCGCGCCGCCGATGAGGAGGCCCAGGAGGATCTCGGGCGTCACGATCGAGAGCTTGCCGATCACGAAGGTCGAGGCTTCCTTCAGCTGGGCCACGGTCGCGTCGGCGGGGGCCACCGACTTGATGAGGGCCAGGATGATGCCGAACACCATCGTGGTGGCGCCCACGACGGCCGTGCCGATGAGCACGGGCTTCGCGGTGGCCTTGAAGGTGTTGCCCGCGCCGTCACCCTTCTCGAGCGTGTACTTCGCGCTCTCGAAGTCGGGGGTGAAGCCGAAGTCGCGCTTGATCTCGTCCTTGATGCCGGGCTGGGCCTCGATGCGGCTGAGCTCGTACACCGACTGGGCGTTGTCGGTCACCGGGCCGAAGCTGTCGACCGCGATGGTGACGGGGCCCATGCCGAGGAAGCCGAAGGCGATGAGGCCGAAGGCGAAGATCGGGCCGGCGAAGGAGTACGCCTCGGGCATGAGCGCCACGACGTCGGCGTTCAGCGAGAAGTACCAGCCGATGCCCATGAGGCCGGCGATCACGAGGCCCTTCCAGAACGCCGAGAAGTTGCCGGCGACGAAGCCCGACAGGATGTTGAGCGACGCGCCGCCCTGCTTGCTGGCGTTGACGACCTCGTCGACGTGGCCCGAGGTGGTCGAGGTGAAGACCTTGGTGAACTCGGGGATCAGCGCGCCGGCGATCGTGCCGCAGCTGATGATCATGCTGAGCGCCCACCAGAGGTTCTCGAGCTTCTGGCCGTTGTACTCGATGCTGCCGAGCAGCCACTTGCTGGCGACGAAGGTCACGATGATCGAGATGATCGAGGTGATCCAGACGAGCCAGGTGAGCGGTGCTTCCTCGTGGAAGTCCTTCAGGGTCGCGTACTTCGCCTTGCTGATGGCTTCGTTGATGAAGTAGCTGGCGAGCGAGGTGACGATCATGAGCGCGCGCATGGCGAAGAGCCACACGATGAGCTTGCCGCACATCTCGCCGGACGCGCCGACGTTGCCCAGCGAGTAGGCGAGGAAGGCGATCAGGGCCACGCCGGTGACGCCGTAGGTCTCGAAGCCGTCGGCGGTGGGGCCGACCGAGTCGCCCGCGTTGTCGCCGGTGCAGTCGGCGATCACGCCGGGGTTCTTCGGGTCGTCCTCGGGGAGCTTGAAGACGATCTTCATGAGGTCGGCGCCGATGTCGGCGATCTTGGTGAAGATGCCGCCGCAGATGCGCAGGGCGCTCGCACCGAGCGATTCACCGATGGCGAAGCCGATGAACGAGGGGCCGACGAGCTCTGCCGGGAGGAAGCAGAGGATGCAGATCATGAAGAACAGCTCGACCGACACGAGCAGCATGCCGATCGACATGCCCGACTTGAGCGGGATGCCGAGCACCGGCAGCGGGTAGCCCTTGAGGCTCGCGAACGCGGCGCGGCTGTTGGCCTGCGTGTTGATGCGGATGCCGAACCACGACACGCCGTAGCTGCCGAGGATGCCGAGCACCGACGCGGCGAGGATCACCGTCACGTCACGGAAGCTCTTGTGCTCGAGGTAGCCGAAGTAGAAGATGATCGCGCCGGCGATCAGGATCCAGAGCACCGACAGGTACTTGCCCTGCTGGATGATGTAGCTCTTGCAGGTCTCCCAGATGATGTTGGAGACCGCCAGCATGCTCTTGTGGGCCGGCAGGGCGACGGTCTGCTTGTACTGGACCAGGCCGAAGAGGGCACCCAGGACGGCGACCACCAGGCCACCCATCATGAGGTGCTTGCCGGTGAGGTCGCCACCGAAGGTCACGGTGTTGACATCCGGCAGCTTGAGGTCGGCCTCGCCGGCCATGGCCGAGGCAGTGGCGGCGAAGGCCGCCAGGGCGGGAACGATGAACGATGAGAGCTTCATTGGTTCGTGTCTTCCGTGTTCAGGACGGGGGCGGCCACCCGGAGGGGGCCGCGTTTTTGAGGGGGCGGAGTGTACCGGACCCCTTCGCATCGGCAAGGAAGGACTGGGTTCGTGACGATTGGCACGAGGGGATGGGTCAGTGGGACCCGAGAGATCGTGAAAAGTTTCGCGAAGTCGGTCGCTTGGCTTATAGGACTGTGACATCCAGCCCACTCTGAGCGACCTGCAGCGCCACCTCGCGAGCCCCGGGGGCGGGAGGGCGCCGTCGACAGCGCTGCCGGATGCGGGCGGCGGCGAGGTCGTCCTTGGCGACGAGCAGCATGAAGCCACCACCGCCGGCACCGGCCAAGGTCCACGCCGCAAGGTCGCGTTGGAATGGTTCGACCATCGCTTCGATCGCTGGGTTGGTGCTTGCCGGGTCCATGACCTGCTTCAACCGCCACGACTCGGCGAGTCGCTCGGCGAAGGCATCGAGGTCGCCGGCGAGGAGGCTCGACCGCATGGCCTCGGCGCCCGTCTTCAGGCCGTCGACGGCGCGGACCCGGTTCGGATCGCGCAGGAGCCATCCGCCGACCACGGTCTCGAGGATGTCCTTCGCCATGCGCTGCATGCCGGTGTACACGAGCACGCACCGCGCGTGGAAGGCATCGATCGTCCCGGGAGCCAGCGTGAGTCGCTCGACCTCGGGCCACTGGAGACGTCCCGGCGCCGTGCGCGTGACCTTGAAGCCGCCGACGAGGCCGCCGACCTGATCCTGCCAGCCGCCTCGCGTGCCGATCATCTGCTCGAGCAGGCTCGTCCTGACGACGAGCCGCTCGATCGCGCTGCGCCTGCGCCGCCGAAGGTCGGCCTCGGCGCGTCCGGCGGAGAAGTCCTCGCCCACCATGGCGGCGAGCGCCGCGAGCATGGTGGCACCGAAGATGCTGCTCGTGCCGAGGCCGCTTCCCTTGGGCACGCCGCTGAAGATCGTCAGGCTCACGCCGCCGCCGAAGTGCCGCAGCGTGCGGTCCAGTGCGAGTGAAGGATCGTTCGGGACGATGCCGGCGAGCACCAAGGCCGCCTTGGGCAGGGCATCCCAGCAGCGCGGATCGGTGAAGTCCAGGGCCGACGCGGTGTCGCGGATCGTGACGGCGTGGCCCTGGTCCACGCTGTGGATCGTGATCGTGGGCTCGTGCGTCAGCCTCGCCACGACCTTGATCGGGTGCGTGCCGTGCAGGAGCAGCGCCGTGTTGAGCACCGTGCCACCGACCTCGTTGCAGATCGGCGGCGTGTCGCTCCAACCGCCTGCCAGATCCAGGCGGACGGGAGCATGCGCGTGCACGGTCTGGCCCGCGCGGATCGCGGCGCGAGCGGGTCGGTCGGGCAGCGGGATGGATCCGGCCACGGCCTCGCCCACGCTGCGCATGGCGGCGGCCCGCAGGTCGTTCGGCGGCACGGTGCCCGGCAGGTGACGGGCCGTGAGGTTCGAGAGCGCCATCTGCACGCGTGCACGGTCAAGTGGATCCCGCGTCCGATGCGCTGCAGTGACGTAGCCCGTGGCGAGCTCGATGGCAGCGGTGATGCCACCAATCGCCTCGTGTGCGGGCAGGGGGCTGGCGACACGACCGCCGGCGATCAGGGCGGGCCGGCCGTGCACGATCGACTCGGTGACGCAGCGCTGGTGGTGACGGACCATGGCGGCCCCATCCGCCCGAGCGGCGAGTCCGGCCACGCTCAGGCGCCGGCTGGCGCGCCAGGCCGCGCTCGGCCGTGCACCGGGGCGGAGCATCCAACCCACCAGGCGATCCATGAGGCGTGGATCGCGCGCCGCATCGGCCGTGGGCACGATGGGCCAGAGCCGTGCGGTCCAGAGGCTCGGTGTCGCGCCGGGGTCGAACATCGAGGCGGGATCGAGCGCGCGTTCCCGGAGGAATGCCGCGAGGCGCTGGGGGCCGAACGTGCCGCCGTCGCCGAGGGTGGTCTTGAAGTCATCCGCGAGGCCATGCAGCACGCGCACCGCACGATGCCCGCGCAGGGGCACCTCGAACGCACACCACCCCTTGGGCAATGCGATCGACCGGCCGAGCAGGCCGAGGCCGACGAGCAGGTTGCTGCCCCCGAGCCGTGCCCGGTCCAGCAGGCACTCGACGATCGCGGTGGGCCCGCGGCCGGTCCGTGCATGCGTCACGTGCGCATGCAGGCGAGGGTGATCCGTGCCGGCCAAGCGGGTCAACAGGTCGAGGTACTCCCTGGTCGAACCGGCATGATCGAACGAGCATGGATCGAGGAGCGTGGCATCGATGCGCTGCCCCCGAAGCCCTCGGTGGAGGCGTCGGATGTCCTCGTTCCACCGACCTTGGCTGCGGTAGGGCGCGGCGAAGGTCCGCAGCGACAGCCCCGGCATGGCTGCACGCATGACGTGGTCGTAGAGATCGATCGCGGGAGCATCGCCACGGGTGATCCGCTCGAGGAGCTCCGGTCCGGCGGCGCGGACGAGGGCGTGGCACGCGCGCGCGCTGAACGCGATCACCCCGGTGTCGACCAGGAGCCTTCCGCGGCGATCGATCGCCCCTGCGGCACGGGCCTCGGCGAGCGAGGGCTTCTGGAGCGCCGAGCGCACGCGTACGCCGTCGGTGACGAAGACGCCGTGGCGGACGGCCCGGGCGTGGGACTGCGGGCTGGCGAGCACGGTGATGTCGGGACCCGCCAGGTCGATGCCGCGGCCCTGCAGGTCCAGCATCATGTCGCCGGCGGCGACGATCACCTGGCCCGGGCGGGGCACGATCGAGAGGAGGTCGCGCATGAGGCGCGAGAAGACGCCGTCGTCGGTGCCCGGTGCGCCGGGCATGGGAGCAAACACCTTGCCGTGCGCACTGAAGGCAGGCAGCCTGCGGCTGTCGCCGCCGCAGTGCACGATCGCCACGCGGCGCCCGGCGAGCGCCCGGGCGATGCCCGATGAACGCCTGGCGCCGAAGCGCCGCGCCGCCCAGTCGATCGCGAGCAGCGTGCTCGAACCGCTGCCCACCCGACGGCCCAGGGGATCGGCGAGCACATGGGTCTGGCCGACGCCGGGCAATCGGCCATGCTTCGCGCGCCAAGCGAGCTCGAGCCGATAGCCCTGCGCCTGCAGGTCGTTGGAGGCCGTGACGATGACCAGATCGAACACCGGGGCCATGGGCCCGAGTCTACGACGCGGCCGCTACTACGCTGACGTCATGCCGACCTTCGCACAAGCCATCGACCTGGTGGACGACCCCGAGCGGATCGCCGAGTACCGGCGACTGCACGAACGGATCTGGCCCGAGGTCGCTGCCGGGCTTCGGGCGCTTGGCCTTCGCCACATGCGGATCTGGATCACGGGCAGCCGCTTGTTCATGACCTACGACGCACCCGAGGGCTTCGACCCGGCCCGCGACTACCAGCAGTATGCGTCGAACCCGCGCGTCCAGGAGTGGGATGCGTTGATGCGGACCTTCCAGCGCCGGGCACCGGCCGCACGGCCGGGTGAGTGGTGGTCGGCGATGGAGCTCGTGTTCGACCTCGATCGGCAACCCTGAGCAGGCAGGCTCAGCCGCGGCCGCGCATGAGCAGCCACCCGAGCGCGCTCACGGCACCGAAGAGCGTGAAGCCCACGAGCGCCCCGAGCGCGACAGCCGCGAACACCAGGTCCGTCCGTGCTTCGCGCAGGGAGGAGAGCACGACCACGCCGAGCGGTGCGTCGGCACCCGCGTAGCCGCTGACGAACTCGCCCACGATCGCACCGATGACGGCCAGGCCGCTGGCGATCCGGAGCCCGGTGACGATGTTCGGCACGGCCCAGGGCAGGGCGAGCTTCCACCAGGTGGTGGAGCGGCTGGCACCGTAGAGCCTGAAGAGTTCGCGCAGGTTGGGATCGGTCGAGCGCAGGCCATCGACCGTGTTGGCGATCACCGGGAAGACGCTCACGATCGCGGCGCTCGCCAGCGAACTCTTCACGCCGTAGCCGAGCGGCACCATCTGCAGGAGCGTGGCGATCGGGTACGCGCCGCGGTAGAGCCATCGGTTGCTGGCGACGATGCTGCCGACCACCGTGCCGATGATCGAGGCGAGCACGAGCCCGCCCACGGCCGCGAGGGCGGTCAGCGCGAGCGAACGCGACAGGGCGTCGGCGTTCTCGACGAGTGCCCGTGCGACCGCCGATGGTGCCGGAAGCAGGAATGACCTGATCTGCAGCAGGCGGACGAGCAGCTCCCAGGCCACCAGCAGCACGGCCACGAGGGCCAGCGGTGGGCCGAGACCGTGCACGAGACGCTTCACGCCGCACCTCCGGCGTGGCGGGCGAGGTTCCCGGGTGCGATTCCTCCGGGTGGCCGGGGCAGGGTCATGTCGCGGTAGATCGACTGCAGCGCCTGCGCGAACTCGACGGTCGTCCGCACCTCGGGCTGGCGGCTCGGGAGGTGGATGCCGTGCACGCTGATGACCCGACCGGGGCGACCCGCCATCACCACGACCTGGCGCCCGAGGTACACGGCCTCCGCGAGCGAGTGCGTGACGAGGACGACCGTCATGCCCAGCTCCTTCCAGAGGTCGGCGAGCAGTTCGTTGATGGTCTCGCGCGTGATCTCGTCGAGCGCGCTGCAGGGTTCGTCGAGCAGCAGGGCGGGCGGACGCTCCACGAGCGCTCGGGCGAGGCCGACGCGCATGCGCATGCCGCCCGAGAGTTGCGCGGGCATGCGGTTCCAGGCATCGCCCATGCCGACCATCCGGAGCATCTCGATGCCGCGGTCCTGCCGTTCATCGGGGCTGACGCCCGCCAGCTCC
>JBEGNG010000100.1:0-6217 GCA_041182645.1 Planctomycetota bacterium | reverse complement strand
CAGGGGCGGTCTGGGACGGCGTGCCCGGCGGCGTCGTCGGCGCCGTGAGCGCCGATCCCGTGCAGCGCACCGAGCACGGCGGTCCGATGCGCCATGCCGCGATGGCCCTGTCGCTCCGTGCAGGCGCTATGGTCCTGGCGGGGGCGTGCGCAGCGGGGATCGCCGCGCTGGTCGAGTGGGCCTGGGGACTGGATGGGGCCCGCGCGCTGGACGCGCGCGCGGGCGCCCTGGGCGTGCTCCCGATGGCGTGCGCAGCGGCGGTCCTCTGGGTACCCGTGTGGCTCGTCGTCACGGCGCTCACGCTGCGCTGGGGCGGTGCCATCCGTGCGGGCGTCCATCCCGTGCACGGCCTGGTCGCGCTGCGGATCTGGTGGCGCACGGGCGTGGTCGAGTCGGCGGGTCGATGGATCAGCGGCACGCTGCTGTGGCCGGTGTGGCTGCGATTGGCGGGCATGCGCATCGGTCGCGACACCGAGGTGAGCTCGATCATCGACACCCTCCCGGAGACGGTCGAGATCGGCGAGGGCTGCTTCTTCGCCGACGGCATCTACTTCGCCAGTCCCGTCTGGTCGCGCGGATGCGTGACGGTCTCGGCGACCCGGCTCGGCAACGGCACGTTCGTCGGGAACCACGCCGTCATTCCGGCCGGGTTCCACTATCCCGATGGCATGTTCATCGGCGTCTCGACCGTCGCGCCCGCAGGCACACGGGAGGGCGAGGGCTGGTTCGGCGTGCCGCCGATGCGCCTGCCGCGCCGCGACGTGGTCGAGGTCGATCGACGGCTCACGCACGAGCCGGGACCGCTGCGGCGGTTCAACCGCTGGATGTGGGAGTGCGCCCGGTGCCTCGTGGTGGTGCCTGCCGTGGTCGCGGCGGCGATCTGGGTCGAGGTTGCAGCCGCTGGTGCGGACAGCGTCGCATCCATGCCGTGGTTCGGTGCCCTGGCGGGCCTCGCGGCATGGTCGTGGCTGGTGGTCTTCGGGATCGCGGCGAAGTGGATGCTGCTGGGGCGGGTCCGACCGGGGCAGCACGGGCTCTGGAGCTGCTGGTGCAGCCGCTGGGACTACCTGTACGTGCTGTGGTGGTTCAGTGCGCGCGCCGCGCTGGCCCGCGTCGAGGGCACGCCGATCCTCGCATGGTGCCTGCGTGGCGTGGGCACGCGCATCGGACGTGACGTGCTGCTCGGGCCCGGCGCCACGCAGATCGTCGATCCCGACATGCTGTCCTTCGGCGACCGGTCGTCGGTGGCGTGCCACCCCCAGGCCCACACCTTCGAGGACCGGGTGCTGAAGATCGACCGCATCCGGATCGAGGACGACGCGCAGGCCGGCGAGAACTCGGTCGTCTTCTATGCCTCGGTGATCGAGGCAGGTGCTCGGCTCGAGCCCGGCAGCGTCCTCATGAAGGGCGGCGTGGTTGCGGCAGGGACCCGCGCCTGCGGCGCACCGGTCGGCTGACGGGCGAGTCCGAACGACAAGGCCCCCGCGCGAGGCGGGGGCCTTGAGAGCATCGTGCGGTCACGATGGGCTCAGCACCCACCCCAGCTGCTCAGCATGACGGCGAGGTCGGCGCCATCGGTGAAGCCGTCGCCATCGAGGTCACCCTTGGCAGTGCCCCACAGCCCGAGCAGGATGCCCAGGTCGTTGCCGTCGACCAGTCCATCGGCGCTCAGGTCGGCCGGGCACTGTGGGGTCGGCGTGCAGGTCACGGTGAGCGTGCCCGCGCCGCCGGTCGCCGTCGGGGAGCCGATGCGGACGTAGAAGACCTGGCCCGGGGCGGCGGCGAACGTCACGGACGATCCGTCGTTCGCGCATCCGGTCGAGTTGTCGTCGCAGGCGACCGGCACCGAAGCCGCCGTCGGGCAGGTGAAGCCCTGGTAGACGGCCAGGCGGGTGTCGAAGCTCGAACCGCACGTCGCGAGGGTCAACGTCCCGTCGCACTCGTTGAACAGGCGGTACCAGACGTCCTTGTTCATGGCCGTCCCCGCACCGTCGTTGCAGCTTGCGGGAATGGAACCGGTCGTGCTGGTCGTGGCGGAACCCGTGTTGAAGGCCACCGACGAGGACAGGATGTCGATCACGCCCGAGCACTCGTCGTTGGCCGGCGTCGGCGGGGCCGAGGTGGGCACGGTGAGGCTGTACTCGTTGCGGGTGTCGGCACCGAGGTAGACGCGCAGGAACAGCGTGCTCGAACCGCTGGTGTTGGTGTAGCTGATCGACCCGTTGTTCACGTTTCCGGCGTCGCTCGCGACCGCGGTGCCGCCGCAGGCGGAGAAGAGCTCGAGGTCGATGTCGCCGTTGTTGTGCGTGTAGGTGGTGCTGATGCTGACCACCGTGCCGGGTGCGCTCGAGAGCTGGTACCAGTCCTCGTCGACGCGCTTGACGACGAGCCCGGAGTACGTGCCGTTGGCCAGGACCTTCGGAGCGGCGCAGGAATCGTTCGGTTCCTGGGCGTCGTCGGTGCCGGCCGCCAGCGGGGTCGCGAAGCCGCCGCTGCTGATGGCCACGTCGAGCCGGCCGTAGCCGTCGTCGGCGGCGGTGTTGGTGCACAGGCTGGCGCCGCAGGTCAGCACGCCGTACATGCGGCGGTCGGTGTTGCGGTAGATCGCGCTGCCCGAGGAGCCGCCCTCGGTCACGCCGGTCGAGGTGACGCCGTACTGCGTCGCGGGGTTCCACGACAGGCTCGACCAGTTGGTGGACGGGCTGCCGCAGTTGAACGAGGATGCGTTCTTCGTACCGAAGGAGATGCGCTGGTAGCTGCCGTCGGGGTGGTGCAGGCCCGTCGACGCCGTGTTGGTCGGCATGTTCGTGTTCGTCCAGCCGACCCAGTACACGTTGGCCGGCAGGGTGGGCCGGATCATGAGCAGGGTGCAGTCGCTCGCGGCCTGCGTGACCACGAGGTCGCCGCCGGTGATGTTGGTGCCCGCCGACGCGGTTGCGGAGGCTGCACAGGTGTTGCGCCGGTAGAAGAAGTTGAACTGGCAGCTGTTGGCGACCGACTGCGTGGAGATGCAGTGGTTGGCCGTCATGACATAGGGCGTCTCGTCGACCGCGGTCGTCGCGGTGAGCTGGCCCGAGCAGAGCGAGCCCGAGAAGATCAGGCGCACGGTGCCGTTGGACTCCCCGGCCCAGGTGGGGAAGCAGATCGGGTCGAGGTGGCAGGTGCCGACCGCGAGTCCGCCATCGCCGCCGCCGTCATCGAGCTACCAGATCTGGCGGTAGCCGTGGTAGTACTCGGCGTCGGCGAACGGAAGCGCCTTCGCGGGCGAGCCGGTGGGCACGAACCACTCGACGAGCACCTCGTTGGTCGGCAGCGCGAGGCTCCACATCTCGCCGTTGCCGAACTCGCCCTTGCCTTCGATCGGCCCGATGACTGAATCTGCCCAGCCGGGCGAGGACACCCGCATCTGCTGGCCCTCGGGCAGGTCGATGCCGGTCAGGTGCAGGCGCGCCGTGGTGGCGTTGGACGACGAGATCACGGTGCGCCACAGGCGACCGCCTTCGACATCGATCCACGCGCCGCTTGCCAGGGAGAGGTCGGTCGGAGTCGGCACCGCGAACCGCAGCGCGTTCGGCCCGTTGCCGTTGCCCAGGATGACGTCCTCGGTGAGGAAGAACTCGTTGTCCTGCGGCACGAGCAGGTGCGCCGGGACAGGGATGAACTCCATGCCGAACTGCTCGCTCAGGGTCGGCACGCTGGGCTGTGCAGGCTGCATCGCACCGACGGGACCGTGGCCATCGACGCCGTCGTCGGCCAAGGTGGTCGGGGCGCCGAGCACGCAGGCGACGAGGGTGAGGGCAGCCGGGACGGTGCGTCGAAGCATGGCAGTTCTCCGTGAGGCGGGTCGTGGAACGGGTCAGAGGCCCGGACGGGTGATCCGCCGGGCGCGCGAACGGACTGTAGCCCCATTACCGGAGGCTCCAAACGGGAAGTTGACGATCGGAAGCGTCCCATGGGGCCGAAGGGCCCTCCAGCGGGCCGTCGCGGCATCCTTCGGGTAGACCAACCGCCATGACCCCCACGCTCGAAGTCCCGATCGACTCGCTGGTCGGCGCCCGCCTCGCCGCCCCCTTCGCTGACCGCCTGGAGGTCTGCGAGGACCTCCCCACGGAGGGTTGGACGCCCCGGGCGGACCTGGTCGGGGTCGTTCGCGCCACGATCGAGGACGCGGGTCGGCCCGGTGCACGGGTCGTGGCCATGATCCGCCCGCGGCTGCCCGGTGCGATCGAGCGGCCTGTGCTCGAGGCGTTCCTCGCCACGCCGCGCGTGGTCGAGGCCAGCCTGCGTGAACTCGACCTGGTGGCGGCTGCAGGCGCGCACGATGCGGCGATCGGCCTGCTGCGCCCCGACGCAACCGTGGACACGGACGCGATGCAGCGGCTTGCGGCCCATGCGCGCGGCCTCGGCATGGGTGTTGCGTTCCTGCGCACGCTGGACCTGGTGCGGGACCGCGACCGCGCGATGCGCGACCTGGTCGACCTGGGCATGGAGCGCGTGGTGACGGCGGGGGTGTTCGGCTGGGATGCGTCGGTCGCCACGATCGGGTCGCGGGTGGATCGCCTGCTGCTCGATGCGGCGGCCGCGGATGCACACGCCGCGGCACGCGGGGTGCGCAGCGTGACGATCGTGCCGGGTGGCGGCGTGCGGTCGGGCAACGCGCGCGAGTTCATGCGCGTGTCGTGCGACCTGCATTCATCGTGCCGCGTCGGCGGCGCGATCGATGCCGACGAGGCACGCGCGCTGCGGGCCGTGCTGGACGGTCAGTAGAGGTGGAGCAGCACGGGCACCGCGCCGTGATCGTGCGCGAACTCGATGCCTTGGGCCACCAGGTAGACCAGCGGGACGAGCAGTGCCTCGCGCAGGATGCGGTTGAAGGCGACCGTCCCGACGTTGTGGAACTGCTCGGCGTGATAGAGCGATGGGCGCGGGATCAGCCGCGGGACCCTGGCCGCGTAGGCGTCGAAGTCGGCGCCGAAGCGTTCACGCAGCACGCGCTCCTCGTGGTGGATGGTGCGCCAGTGGGTCAGGAAGAAGACTGCGCCGAAGATCGCCGCGAGCGACAGGCTCTCGAAGCTGAGACCGGCGCCGACGAAGGCGAGCAGCGAGAAGAAGTAGAGCGGGTTGCGACAGATCGAGTAGGGGCCGTCGGTCACCAACTCGACCGTCTTGCGGCCGGCGATGTGGGAGCCGCACCAGATGCGGCCGGCCATCGCGACGATGAGCAGGCTGAAGCCGGCCACGGCGAGGGCCTGGTCCATCCAGCCCGGTTCGACCCAGGAGTGACCCGTCACCAGCGCGAGCGCGAAGACCGAGCACGACAGCACCTTGGCCAGCGGAAGGCGGGTTCCCATGGCCTGCAGCGTACCCGCGTGGCGACCCGTTCACCCATGCGATCACGCCCGCCGAGCCACGATCTCGAGCAGGGTGGGGCACATGAGCACGCTCGATGGATCACGCTCCGCCGCGGAGAGCTCGGCGAGCGTGGCCTCGAGCCATGCCTGGTCGGCGAAGCCCAGCTCGACCAGGCGTGGTGCGTAGGTGCGGATGAAGCCCGCAGGCCACTGCCAGAGGGGTTCGTGGGGCCGCGCCACGCGCGCGATCGGACGTGCGTGGACCAGTTCGAGGCCGTGGATCGCGAGCATCGCGGGGAGCCTGCGCGCGATGTTCGCGTCGCCGCCCGCGCGTGCGAAGCTCGCCATGGCGTGCTGCACGAACTCGGCGATGCGCGGCCCACCGCCGAGCAGGCCGTACGTCGGGTAGTGCACGTACTCGTGGATGGCGACGAACCCGCCGGGGCGAAGGGCTTGCCGGACCAGGTCGAGGACGCGTCCCGGCTCTGGCAAGAACATCAGGAGCCATCGGATCCATGCCGCGTCCATCGTGCCGTGCAGGTCGACCGGCATGCGGGCCTGCAGCACGTCGAACTCGACGATCGACGCTCGCTCACCGAAACGGGCGCACCGTTCGCGGGCCTGCTGCGAGAAGGCAGGCGAGAGCTCGAGGCCGGTCACGCCGCCGCCCGGCATCACGCGCTCGGCGAGCGCCTCGGTCACGAGCCCGGGCCCGCAGCCGATGTCGATGACGCGCGCACCGGCGACGGCACCGATCGCGTCCCAGGCACGCGTGGCTTCATCGAGCCAGAGTTCGTGCTGCACGCGCAGGCGGTCGGCTTCCGGGTCGTGCGTGCCGAGGACGTAGTCCTTTGGGGACGTCATGG
>JBEGNG010000099.1:0-6233 GCA_041182645.1 Planctomycetota bacterium | reverse complement strand
CCCATGACGAGGCAGCCCATCGCGAAGAGGAAGATGCTGACGGCGCCGAAGAAGCGCGTGTAGCCCTTGCCGACGTCCGACTCCATGTACTCGCTCGCGTAGAGCGCGATGAGCGTGCCGAGGCCGGTCACGAAGAGCATCCAGAAGACCGTGAGCCGGTCGATGTACAGGTCGACGTTCGCGGTGAACCCGTGGAAGCGACTGCCGTCGCCCCAGGTCCAGCTGATCCAGTCGAACAGGTTGACGACGACCGGCGTCTCGCCGACCACGCCCTGCAGGCGCAGGATGGTGGCGAACGCCCCGCCGAGGGCGGCGATGGTCAGCGCCGCAGGGAGCTTGGAGCGGACCTTCATCCAGCCGCAGAGCAGGCACAGCACGCCGCTGACCAGGGGCAGCAGCAGCGCCAGGCCGGCCCAGCGGAGCTCAGGGGCGGCCTGCGCATCGAGCGGGCCAGCGGCAAGGACCGACGACAGCATCGCGGGTGCGGCGATCATGACTCAGCGAGTTCCTTCCACGCCTCTGCGCTCAGGGTTTCCTTGCGGCGGTAGAGGAGCACCACCAGGCCCAGCGCGAGCGCTGCCTCGGCGGCGGCCACCGTCAGGATGAAGATCACGAACACCTGGCCCGAGAGATCCATGTGCTGCCGGCCGTACGAGATCATCGCGAGCCCGGCACCCTGGAACATGAGTTCGGTGCAGAGGAACATCGTGATCATGTTGCGGCGGCTGAGGAAGCCGACGATGCCGATGGCGAAGAGGATGGCGCTGGCCAGGAGGCCCAGCATCACCAGCGGGTCACCCGGGGGAAGCTGAGGATCGATGGGATTCATGCTTGGTCTCCGGCCAGGTCGGCGTCCTCGACGTTCACGCGCGAGAGTCCCGCTGCGGCGCGGCGGTCATCCTCGGCCATGTCGGTCTGGCGCCGCGCGAGCACGACGGCACCGAGCATCGCCATGAGCAGGATCACGCCTGCGAGCTCGAGGCTCCCGGGATACGACGTGACGAGTTCCCAGCCGAGCGCGGTGCTGTTCACGGGGAGGTCGCTGGCCTTCAGCACGGTTTCGTGGGTGGAGCCGTCGGCGAGCGTGACCGGCATCATCGCGGTGCGGCCATCCTGGGCGACCGTGAGGGCGCCCGAGGGCGTCCAGCCCATCGGGTCCTTGCCGGCGGCGGCGAGTTCCGCGGTCACTCGTTCCTGCACGAGTTCGGGCATGCCGCGCATGCGGGTCCATGCGGCGGCGTTCGCACGTGCCTCGATCGCCGCCTGCGGGAGGCGGTTGGTCCGGGCATCCTGCATGCCGCTGGCGAGGACGGCCAGCAGGACGAAGCCGCACAGGACGGCCGCTGCAGGTTCCCGCGCGATGCGGTCGTAGGCGATGCTCGGGCCACCTGCATCCGGGGCCTGCTGGGCGAGCATGAGCACGAACATGTAGGTGATCAGGATGGCGCCCGCGTAGACGATGATCAGCGAGAACGCCATGAATTCGGCGCCCAGCACGAGGTAGGCCACGGCGCCGGCCACGACGACGAGCACGAAGTAGAGCGCGGCGAACACCGGGCGCGTGGTGGTGATCACTCGGACGGCGGCGGCCGTGGCCATGGCCACCGCCAGGCTCATCACCGCAACGCGGGGATCGAAGCCGAGGGCACCCGAGGCTTGGACGGCCTGCACGAGCAGCCAGGCCAGACCGGCGAGACCGAGGATGGTCGCGCCCAGGCGCGCCTTGCCGGTGGGCTGCTTGAGGAGCAGCAGCAGGCCGACGGCGCAGATCGCAGACGCGGCGTACAGGAGTGGGGGGGTCATGCTGGTGGGGTTGGGTGACGAGGCACCCTCGGGACCGCGCGCTGCGGTGCCCGTGGGGTCGCGGAAAGATAGACGCGTCGCGCCAAGCCCGCAACTTATGCGGACGCTCGGCCGTAGCATCCGCGCGCATGGAGCGCCGGCACCTGCCCAACGTGATCACGATGAGCAGGCTCGTGCTCGCGGTCGTGTACTTCTGGCTGATGCTGGACCTGGTCCACGGCTGGTCCGGGCTTGATCCCTCGGCCCGGGCATCCAAGGCGGTCGCCGCAGGGTGGGTCTTCGGCGTCGCGGCCGGGACCGATTTCCTCGACGGCTACTTCGCGCGGCGGTTCAATGCCGTCAGCGCGTTCGGCCGGATCATGGATCCGTTCGTCGACAAGGTGCTGGTGCTGGGCGCCCTCGTGGTGGTGGTCGAGCCGCTGTGCCCGGGTTCAGGCGTGAAGCCCTGGATGGTGATCGCCATCCTGGCGCGCGAGCTGTTCGTGACGAGCCTGCGGGCGAGCATGGAAGCGCGCGGCATGCCGTGCCCGGCCGATCGGTGGGGCAAGTGGAAGATGACTGCGCAGTCGCTGGCCATCCCCTTCGCCGGGGTGGCGGCGGCCGGGGCGTTCCCGAACCTCGGCGCCTCGAACGAGCGGTGCATCCCGATCACGCACTGGTTCGTGCTCTTCACCGTCGTGCTCACGCTGGTGAGTGCGCTCCCGTACGTGCTGCGCTCGCGCGAGGCCTGGCGATGAGCGCGGGCCATCGTCGTCCGCAGGGCCTCGATCGTCTCGGCACGCTGATGCTGACGGCCGGAGGGCTCGGGCTGCTGCGCCCGGCACCCGGAACCTGGGGCAGCCTGCCGCCGGCGGCCGTGGCCTGGATCGTCGTGGGTGCGGGCGTCCAGGCGTGGGGCGTGGCCGTGATCCTGCTCACGCTCTGCCTGGTCGCGACCTGGGCATGCATCCGCTGGGGCGACGATGGCGAGCGCGCCTTCGCCGCCAAGGACGCCTCGAGCATCGTGATCGACGAAGTCGCGGGCGGCGCGGTCGCGGCGATGCCGCTCGCCTTGGTCGAGGCACCCGGATGGATCGGTGCGCTGGTGCTCTGCGGCCTGTCGTTCCTGCTCTTCCGCGCGTTCGACATCTGGAAGCCCGGGCCCATCAGGCTGATGCAGCGCTGGTCCGGCGGACTGGGCGTGGTCGCCGACGATCTCGCGGCCGGCTCGTTGGCGGGAATCGTGCTGATGGTCTTCATGCCGCAGGCCCGCGCGCTCGCCGCGGCGGCAACCAGCCTGTTCGAGACCGCGCCGGCGGTCTGATGGCTAGCGGTCCGACCCGACGCGGCGCGTCGGGGTCCCTCAGACCGTGCGTTCGTGCTCGATGAGGTCGTCCCAGGTCTCGCGCCGGCGGATCGTGCGCACCGTGCCCTGCTCGACCAGGACCTCGGCCGGCAACGGCACGCTGTTGTACCGGCTCGCCATGCTCATGCCGTAGGCACCGGCCGTGAAGACCGCCACGAGGTCGCCGCGCCTTACCGGCGGCAGCGGACGGTCGATCGCCAGGAAGTCGCCGCTCTCGCAGATCGGGCCGACCACGTCCATGAGGACGAGGCCGTCCTGCTGCATGGCGCGCGCACGGCGATCAGGGACGAAGCCGGGTGCGGGCGACACCGGCCAGATGAAGTGGAACGCGTCGTAGTGGCAGGGTCGGAGCAGGGTGTTCATCCCGGCATCGCAGATCGCGAAGGTCTTGTCGCCGGACTGCTTCACGTACAGCACGCGGGTGACGAGGATGCCGGCGTTGGCGACGAGCGTCCGGCCGGGTTCGAGGATCACGCGCAACCCCGCGCGGACCCGACGCTCGAGCAGCGGGACGATCGCCGCGGCGTAGGCGGCGGCGTCTGGGCTCTGCCCGGTTTCGTAGTCGGCGCCGAAGCCGCCGCCGAGGTCGAGCGTGTCGACGGTGTGGCCCTGCGCCTGCAGCGCATCCATCAGCGCGATCGTCTTGGTGATCGCGTCGACGTACGGCTGCACCGAGTAGACCGGGCTGCCGATGTGCAGGTGGATGCCGGTGAGGCGGCACCACGGGTCGCCGCCGTACTGCATGAAGAACGCGCGCGCCCGCTCGATGTCGACGCCGAACTTGGTCTCCTTGCGGCCGGTGCTGGTGTACCGGTGCGTCTTCGGATCGACGTCGGGATTCACGCGCAGCGCAGCGACGCAGGTCCGGCGCAGGCGCGCGGCGATGGCGGCGACGTTCTCGAACTCGGCCTCGCTCTCGACGTTGAGCACGCCGACGCCTTCGCGGATCGCGAATTCGATCTCGGCATCGGTCTTGCCCACGCCGGCGTAGACGCACCGCGACGCGGGGCATCCGGCGGCCATCGCGCGGTGGAGCTCGCCGCCCGAGACGACATCCATGCCGGCGCCCTCGTCAGCGAGCAGCCGGCAGAGGTGGATGTTGCCCGAGCTCTTGATCGAGTAGCAGACGAGCGGATCGAGTGCTGCGAATGCCCGTGCGAACTTGCGGTGGTGGTCCAGCAGCGTGCGTGCGCTGTAGACGTAGGTCGGAGTGCCGAATCGATCGGCGATGTCGGTGATCGGCACGCTGCCGCAGTGCAGCTGCCCGTCGCGGTACTCGAAGTCATCCATGGGTGTCGTTCGTGGCAGGGTCGCGAACCTTGGCCGGCGCGTCGGGCCGGGGCGCCGATCGCCCGGCCTGCAGCAGGACGCCGAGCACGGTGCCCCCAGCCAGGAACATCAGCCACGGCGCAGGCTGCGGAGGCAGCGTGACGCGCCCTGAGCTCACGCGCTCGGCGAAACCGGCCAGCACGGCCACGGCGAGGGAGGACCCGACGATCGCCGTCAGCAGCACCGCCACGCCCCTCGGGAAGAAGATCGCCGCGATGAAGCCGGCCGCGAAGCCGCCCCAGCCGAACGCCGAGACGAGCGTCTGCGTGGTCGAGGGCAGGCGCGCCCACCAGGCATCGCCTCGGGAGCGAAGGTGCCGCCAGGCATCGACGGTCCGCGTGAGGAAGCCGGCGTCCGCGGGGCCATCGGCCCACGACCTGCCGATCGCGTCGAGGAGCGTCGGGGTGAGGTCGCGCGGTGTCGGTTCTGCCTCGCCCAGCATGGGTGCGGAGCTGCCATCGGTGAGCGCGGCACCACCGCGCACGATCGGCGCCGGTGCAGGATTGAGCGCCCCCCGGTCGACGAGCGCACACGACAGGATCACGCACGCGCCGCTGCAGATGAGTGCCATCATCCAGGCCACGCCGATGCGCAGGAAGACCACGCTGATGGTGGCGAGGACGACGGCGGCCGAGACGGCTGCCGCCCACTCGGGTACGCGCAGTGCAAGTGACTGGTGCAGCCTGATGCCGAGCGCCCACCCTGCGATGCCGCCGCCCACGAGCACGAGCAGGGGGAGCATGCGGGCACCCCTCACCAGCAGCACGATGCCGAGCCCACCGAGGAGCGCGAGCCAGCCCGCACCCACGCCGGCGAGCGGCGGGAGTTCGGCGAACAGGATGGCGGGGGCCGCGTCCATGCGTCAGCCGTAGAGTAGCCGCGCCGCCATGGACATGAGCCCCATCACCACCAACCGGCTGGGCCGGAGTCCGAGCCCGTACCTGCAGCAGCATGCAGGCAATCCGGTGGACTGGTGGCCGTGGTGCGACGAGGCGATCGCGCTCGCCCGGAGCCTCGACCGGCCGCTCTTCGTCAGCATCGGCTACAGCACCTGCTACTGGTGCCACGTGATGGAGCGGGAGTCGTTCGAGGACCCGGCCGTCGGTCAGGCGCTGCGTGAGGGATTCGTCGCCATCAAGGTCGACCGCGAGGAACACCCGACCGTCGACGAGTGGCTGATGACGGCGTGCCAGGTGATGACCGAGATGACCGAGGGCCGGGCAAGCGGCGGGTGGCCGCTCAACGGCTTCATCGACCCGCACTCGATGCGCGCCTTCCACGTCGGAACGTACTACCCGCCGCACGAGGCACACGGCCGACCGTCCTTCCGACGCGTGCTCTCGGCGCTGACGTCGGCCTGGCGGGATCGGCGTGCCGACGTCACGGCCCAGGCTGCCCAGATCGGCGGCATCGTGGAGGACGTGCTGACGCGATGCCCGCCACCGGCGCCCATCACGCGTGCACTGCCCATGCAGGTTGCGCAGGCCTTGCTGCGGTTCGAGGATTCGACCAACGGCGGCTTCGGCGGGGCACCCAAGTTCCCGCAGCCGTGCTACCTGCGGCTGGTGCGCGAGGTTGCGCGGGACCTGCCGTCGCTCCAGCCCACCGTGGCGCGGGCGCTCGACGGCATGGTCGGCGGGGGACTCCTCGACCAGATCGGCGGCGGATTCCACCGTTACTGCGTCGATGCCACCTGGACGGTCCCGCACTTCGAGAAGATGCTCTACGACAACGGCCAGTTGCTCGAGCTGCTCGC
>JBEGNG010000098.1:0-6323 GCA_041182645.1 Planctomycetota bacterium | reverse complement strand
GCAGACCGGCCAGACCACCGGCCCTGCGGGCAATCTCGCTGCCGGTACGGTGATCAGCAGCACGGGGTCCTACAACACGGGCACGGCCAATGTGTACGCGACCGCTTCTGCCGGTTGGCAGTACAGCGCGACCAACATGATCGGTTTCCGTTTCGTGTCGTCGGCCGGTACGACCCACTACGGCTGGATGCGCTTCCAGATGGGTGCGCAGGGCAGCGCAGGGACGGCGATGACGCGCACGCTGGTCGACTACGCATACGAGAGCATCCCGGGCACGTCGATCGTCGCCGGCAACACTGGCGGCCCGCCGCCGGCGTATGACCCGTGCGCAGCGACCAACCCGACGATCGCCAACGGTGCCAACAGCAAGCCGTACCGCGCCGATGCTGCGGACCTGTCGGTGTCCTGTGGAACGATCGACGGCGCGAACTACTACAAGTTCACCCCCGGCGACTCGGGCTCGTACACCTTCGAGAGCTGCGTGTCGGGCGCTGGCGTGCAGATGGCCGTGATGTCGGGCTGCGATGCATTCGCGAGCGAGCTCGCGTGCGGCGCTCCGGCGTGCGGTGGACTGGGTTCGTCCGCCACCGTGACCCTGACCGCCGGCGTGCCGGTGTACGTGGTGGCGGGTGGTTCTTCGTCGTCCAGCGGCCTGGCCACTTCCATGAGCGTCGCGGTGACGGCGCCGCCCATCGGAGCATGCGTGAACGCGACCGTCGCCGGTTACGGCGACAACGCGTTCGACACGGGCATCGGCAACAATGGCCCGCAGGTTGTGCAGAACAACTTGGCTGACACGACCACGGCGACGATTCAGAAGTCGCTGTGGTACGCCTTCACGCCGACGGCGACTGGCCAGTTCGCGATCAAGACCTGCGGTGCGAACGGCGACACGATGCTGGCGATCGGGACGACGTGCCCGGGTGCGGGCTCGCGTTTCAACACGATTGCCTACAACGATGATGCGCCGCTGTGCTCCAGCGGTGGCACGGGCAACCTTGCCAGCTTCATCGATGCCACCAACAACGGCGCAACCGGCACGTTCGCCGGCTTCCCGCTGACGCAGGATCTGGTCGCTGGCACCACGTACTACATCTGCGTGGGGCAGTACAGCACCACGACGACGGTGACCGTGGCGGGTTCGCTGAACATCAGCGGCCCCGAAGGCAACCCCTGCGACGGTGACTTCAACGGCGACGGCGTCCGCGACGGCGCAGACCTGGGCGCGTTGTTGGCGGCGTGGGGAACCAGCGGCGCCGATCTGAACGGTGACGGCTTGACCGACGGGGCCGACCTGGGCGCCCTGCTGGCCGTCTTCGGCACCGCGTGCCAGTGACCCGATCCAGTCCTGAGGATTCGAGCCCGGAGGGCACCCGTTTGGGTGCCCTCCGGCCGTTTTGCGTTCCGTGGGCCCCCATGACGATCATTTGCGGGGATCATCCAACCGGGTCGATGAAACGAGTTCGGGCCGCGAACCGCCTCACCGAAAGGAACCACGCATGTACGGAATGGTGAACCAGGCCTTGGAGGCCCTCGTGACGGAACGATTCGGAGCCGACACCTGGACCGCCGTCCGCACCAAGGCGGGCATCCACGATCCGGCGTTCATCACGATGAAGCAGTATCCCGACGAGGTGACCTACGCGCTCGCCGGGGCGCTCTCGGAGCACCTCAAGGCACCGGTGCCCGATCTGCTGCGCGCCTTCGGCGTGTACTGGGTCGGGTACGCCAAGCGCGGTCCGTGGGGAAAGATCATGCTCGCGTCCGGGGCCTCGACGTACGAACTGCTGGCCGCGCTCGACGCGATGCACGCTCGCATCGCCATCAGCTTCCCTGACCTCAAGCCACCATCCTTCAAGGTCCGCAAGGATGGCGATGCGGTGCTCGTGGACTATTCCAGCCACCGTCCCGGCCTGGCACCGTTCGTCATCGGCCTGATCGAGGGCATCGGTGGCATGTTCTCGGAGTCCGTGCAGGTCGAACTCGTCGCGTCGAAGGACACCGGGGCGGAATGCGATACGTTCCGCGTGCGCGCGACCAAGGCAGCGTGACGCAACGATGCACGACCTGATCGACCAACTCTTCCCGTTCCAGGTCACCGTGGGTGCGGGGGGCGACATCGTGTCGCTCGGACGCAGCCTGCGACGCGTGATCCCCCAGGCACAGGGCCGGCCCTTCCTCGAGGTGTTCGAGGGCGTACGGCCCTCGTTGAGGGCGGTGGCCGACCTTGAGCGGGCGGTCGGTGATGTCGTGCTCCTGCATGTGCTCGGCACGGCACTCCAGCTCCGCGGCCAATTCGTCCGCCTCGGCGATGGGACGATCACCTTCGTCGGCAGCCCGCGCGTGGTGGGCCTGTCGTCGATCGAATCGTGGCCCGTGGGCATCCAGGACTATGCACCGCACGATGCGAGCGCCGACTACGCGATGGTGCTCGAGGCCATGTCGCTGCAGCTCAAGGACCTCGAGTCGATGGTCGGGCGACTGCAGGACGCCGAGCGCATCGAGCGCTCGCTGCGCGAGCGGGCCGAAGCCGCCAACCTGGCCAAGTCGAACTTCCTGGCGAACATCTCGCACGAGATCCGCACGCCGATGACGGCCGTGCTCGGCTACGCCGAACTCCTCCGCGATCCGGACCTGGGTGCGGAGGAGCGTGCCGATGCGGTCGAGACCATCGTGCGCAACGGCAACCACCTCATGCGCATCCTGAACGACCTGCTCGACCTGTCGAAGATCGAGGCAGGGCGCATGGACATCGACCGGCGTGAGTTCTCGTTGATGCGGCTGCTGCGTGACGTGCGCGACCTGATGGAAGTGAACGCCAGCTCGCGCGGGAACTCGTTGGCCCTGCGGCTGGACGTGCAGGCCGCCCATGACCAGGTGATCGGTGATGCGACGCGCATCCGGCAGGTGCTGCTCAACCTCGTGGGGAACGCCGTGAAGTTCACCAAGGGGGGATCGATCACGATCGAGGCGGCGACCGAGCCGCGCGGCGAGCGGATCGCGCTGCGGGTCGCGGTGACCGACACCGGCAAGGGCATCCCCGCCGACCAGATGGGTCGACTCTTCGAGCCCTTCAGCCAGCTCGACCGGGAGTTCGTCCGTGAGCACGGGGGAACGGGGCTGGGCCTCGCGATCAGCTCGCGCATCGCCAACCTGCTCGGGGGGCGGATCGACGTGGCCAGCACCCCGGGCATCGGGAGCACCTTCACGCTGCACACCGTGCTCGATGCGGCGCACCGCACCGCCGCCGGCGGCCAGCCCGCAGCCGAGCCTGGCGACCAGCCGTTGGCCGGTGTGCACGTGCTTCTGGTCGAGGACAGCATCGACTCGGCGCGGCTGCTGTCGACCATGATGGGTCGGGCCGGTGCCACCGTCGAGGTCCGGGGCGATGGGCTGTCCGCCGTCGAGGCGGTCGATGCGCAGCATGCGCCGGACGTCATCCTCATGGACCTGCAGCTGCCCGGGATCGACGGGATCGAGGCGACGCGCAGGATCCGTGCGAAGGGGTGCCGGTCACGCATCGTGGCGCTGACGGCGGCGGCGCTGGGTGCCGACCGCGAGCAGGCGCGGGCAGCCGGGTGCGACGGCTTCGCGCTCAAGCCGATCTCGCGCGCGGACCTGGTGCAGGCGTGCCGGGGCGAGCCCCAGCGTGGCCGGCTGGGCCAGCTTCGCGATCAGTGATGGGCCGCCAGGATCCCGGACGGGGTCTTGGATGCGAAGCCCACGCCATCGAGGAACTCGACCTGACCCGTGGCCACGTCGTACATCGCGCCGACGATCGCGATCTCACCGTTGCGCGACATCGAGGCGAGGGTCGGACTGTTGTCCTTGATCCACTCGATGGTGTTGCGCACGTTGATCGCAGCCACGCGGTCGACGAAGGCGCTGTTCTTCGCCGAGCGGTCGTCGGAGGTCTGCGTCTCGAGCCTGACCGCCTCGGCGATCGGCTCGACGATCGAGCCCAGGTTCGTGAGGCCGGTGGCGGCGACGGGATCGACGCCCTGGTGCACGAAGTCGCAGGTGGCCTTGACGGCACCGCAGCGCGTGTGGCCCATGACGAGGATCAGCTTGGCGCCCGCGACCTTGCACGCGAACTCGAGGCTGCCCAGCGCCTTCGGACTGGCCACGTTGCCGGCCAGGCGCACGTTGAACATGTCGCCGATGCCCTGGTCGAAGATGAGCTCGGCGGGAGCGCGTGAGTCGATGCAGGAGAGGACGGCGACCATCGGGTGCTGCCCGGCTGCGGTGGCATCGACCTGGCGCACGAGGTCGCGCTGGAGGCGACGGCCCGAGATGAACCGCTCGTTGCCTTCGCGAAGGAGCGCCAGGACCTTGCCCGGGGTGAGCGATGCCTGGACTTCCTTCGTGCTGTGGTCGACGTACTGCACCCGGTCATCGATCGCGTACCGATCCTTGAAGCCGACCAGGCTCACGGCCACGCCGCGGGCGGGAGCGGTCTCCTTGACGAACTCGTCGAGCTGAGCGAGCACATCGGGGTCGATGTAGTCGGTCATGCGGGCGTCGAGCACGACCTGCTCGCCCTTGCGGAATCCCGCGAGCGTGGTGGCGAGCTGGGCGCGGTTGAGGAAGGTGGCCTGGGTGCCGAGTTCGACCCGGTGGACGAGTCCACCGACGTGATCCTCCTTGATGACCTGGGGGCCGGCGCGCAGGTTGCTCCAGAGCACGAACGCGAGGCTGGTCGCGAGGCCCAGGCCGACCCCGAGCAGCAGGTCGGTGAAGACGATGGCGGTGACGGTGACCGCGAAGGGCACGAACTGCGCGACGCCCTGTGCCCACATCGAGCGGAAGAGGCCCGGGTTCGCGAGCTTCCAGCCGGTGAAGATCAGGACCGCCGCGAGTGCCGCGAGGGGGATGCTGTTCAGCAGGCCCGGCACGAGCAGGACGCTGCCGAGCAGGAGTACGCCGTGGAAGATGGCGGCATTGCGGGTTCGCCCGCCCGCGCTGGCGTTGACCGAACTGCGCACGATCACGCTCGTCATCGGCAGGCCGCCGACGAGGCCGCTGAGCATGTTGCCGACGCCCTGTGCCACCAGTTCACGGTTCGGCGGCGAGGAGCGGCGCTGCGGATCGAGCTTGTCGGTGGCCTCGAGGTTGAGGAGCGTCTCGATCGACGCGACGATGGCCAGGGTGATCGCCGCGATCCAGACGCCACCGTTGAGCAACTGCGTGAAATCCGGGAGGGTCACGAGGTTCGACCAGGTGAAGCCGTCCTGGCCGATCACGGGAACGCTGACGAGGTGCGATGCGGCAACGGCCAGGGACGAACCGGCGCCTTCGAGCACCTCGTTCGTGACGGTGCCCAGGACGACGGCCACCAGCGCGCCGGGGACCAGGAAGCGCTTCAGGCGGGTCTTGTCCCAGAGGACCAGGGTCCCCAGGGAGATCGCACCCACGAGTGCCGCACCCGGGAGGAACGCCTGCATCGCGTGCAGCAGTGCCGAGAAGGTGTTCTCGCCGTCGGCCTGCTGGAAGGACATGTCGCCCTCCCAATCCTTGTCGTAGCCGACGAGGTGGGGGACCTGCTTGAGGATCAGCAGGACGCCGATCGCCGCGAGCAATCCCTTGATCACGTTGGTCGGGAAGTACTTGGCGAGCACGCCGCCCTTGGCGAGGCCGAAGGCCAACTGCATGGCGCCTGCCAGGAGCACGGCGAGCAGGAAGGTCTGGAACGACCCGAGGCCCTGGATCTGGGCAAGCACGATGGCGGCGAGGCCGGCGGCTGGGCCGGAGACGCTGACGTGGCTGCCACTGAGGGCGCCCACCACGATGCCGCCGATCACGCCGGCGATCAGGCCCGAGACGAGCGGTGCGCCGGATGCGAGCGCGATGCCGAGGCACAGCGGCACGGCGACGAGGAAGACGACGAGGCCGGACACCAGGTCGGGCAGGAGGGTCGGACGGTCAGTGCGATGGGTGATGGTGGTCATGGGGATTCCGGAAGAATGCTCCGGGATTCGACCTTCAAGCATAGGCGAGTTGCGCAACTCGGGCCGGTGGTCCGGGGGATTTGGGCGGATTCGATCGTCCGGCCACCGTGCACCGGGTGGATTTAGGATCGAGGCATGAGCCATGTGGTCCGTCTTGCCGTTGTGGTGTGGGTCAGCCTTGTCCTGGGGCGCGGGGCGTCGGCTTCCGTGAGTGACGAAGCCCCGGTCGCCGATGCGGCGGCCCCCGTGCAGAACCAGGACACGCCTCGGAACGCTGCGTTCCAGTTCATCACGCTGGCGCGGGAAGGCCGGTGGGACGAGGCGGCAGGCCTGCTGCAGTGGCCCCACGGGCAGGAGATGGGTGAGGTCACCCCC
>JBEGNG010000097.1:0-6344 GCA_041182645.1 Planctomycetota bacterium | reverse complement strand
TCGTCGGACCGCAGGTCGACGCTGACGTCCTCGGGCTTGGGTGATCGCCACTCGATCTCCAGCACCTCGGCCAAGGGACGGATCGCCGCCTCGGCAAGGTCATCGACACCGCGGCCTTCGCCCTGTGCGCGCAGCCATGCTTCCTGCAGCAACGACCACGCGAGCCGCGAGCGGAGCAGCTGCTCGAAGCCGGGTGGCGTGCGTGAGCCGAGGTCCTCCAGCAGCGCCGTGGCGAGTGCCTGCGCCCTCGCGGCCCAACCGATCGCCTGCGCAACCTCGGCCACGGGAACCTCGTCGCCGGATCGGATCCGGCCGATCACTCCGCTGCACGCATCGACCAGTCGCCCCAGGCACGCCATGCCCGGCGCATCCGCGTGCACCGTCGCGAACTGGTCCAGGATGCGCACGAGCCGCTGCGCGAGCTGGTCGGCCAGCTCGGGCTCCGCGGCCTCGACCATGGGCTCGATCGCCCGCACGAGGTCACGCGCCACGGCCTCGCGCTCCTCCGGCGTGGCGGCCGACTCGAACCGCCGCTCGGCGACGTGCCACGCCAACCGATCGAGCCGCAACGAACCGGCGAGCCGCTCGAGTGCCGCGGCATCCGCGTCGAGCCGCGCCTCGTCGGCGTGCACGCGCAGCGGGTACGCCACCATGATGGCCAGGGCGCCCGCGAGGAGCGTCATCGTGACGCGCCACGCACGGGAGCGTCGTGCACGGCCCTGCGTCGAGGCCTGCGCGCACGGTCGATCCATGTGACGGACGCGATCAGCGCGCCGGCGCATAGGCGACCTCCGCGAAGCCCGCATCCGTCGCTGCCTGCATCGCTGCGGCGACCGAGGCCACCGATGCACTGTCGTGTCCCCGCACGAGCAGGCCTGCCTCCTTCGGCAGGCGACCGAGGATCGCGCGCAGTTCGTCCCTGCTGCCGACGGCATTCGCGCCGACCGTGAATGCCTGCGCGCCGCCACGCACCTCGACGACCTGCGGTCGGAGCTCGGTCACCTGCGACGCTGCACGCGCAGCCAGTGCGGCGGCGAGCTGCTCCTCACGGCGCTCGACGCCGGTCGTGAAGATGAAGTAGGCCAGCAGCAGGAAGGTGGCGTCGATCATGCTGGTCATGCCCAGCACGATGCGACCCCCGCGCCGACCGCCGCGCGCGAACCTCATCGATCGCCCCCCGGCGTGGTGGCCAGGCGGATTCCCTCGAAGCCCGCCCGCCGGCACGCCTCGATGACGTCGTTCAGCCTGGCCCCGGCCGCGTTGCGGTCGGCCCGGACGACCGGGACACGGCTGCCCTGCGCGGACCTCGCATCGCGGGCGGCGGCCGTGAGCTCGTCCATCGACACCGAGCGTCCGGCGACCTCGCACGATCCATCGGCGAGGATCGAGACGACGAGCCCGGGTCCGGTCGGCGTCGGGTCCGGCGCTCCCGCCTCGCGCGGCAGGTCGAGCTGCACGCGGTTGGCCTGCGCGATGGCGGCGGTCGTCAGGAAGAAGATGAGCAGCTGGAAGACGATGTCGATCATCGGCGTCATGTCGACGCCACCCTCGGCCGCCATCCGTCGGGCGAACCTCATGCGCGGCCCCCACGCCCCTTGGCCGCATGCCGCTCGAGCTCGGCGACGACTCGGTCGCATTCATCGCCCACGAGCGCCACGATCCGGGTCAGTCGCGTGCGCAGGAAGGTGTGCAGCGCGATGCACGGGATCGCCACGCACAGTCCCTGGAAGGTCGTGATGAGCGCGACCGAGATGTTCTCCGCGAGGCGCTGGTAGTAGCCCGAGTCGTTCACGGCGCTCGAGGCCACCGTCTCGAACGCGCCGATCATGCCCTGCACCGTGCCGAGCAGGCCAAGCAGCGTCGCGATGTTGGCGATCGCGGCAAGCCAGTCCAGGCGTTGTTCGAGCTGCATCGACTCCTCGCCGCCGGCATCCTCCATGGCGCTTCGCGCCTCGAGGGGACCGAGCGGGCCCTGGCTCGCCCGCTTGAGCCCGGCGAGCAGCACGCGCCCGGCGAAGCAGTCGGCATCGGCGAGCTTCAGGCGCTCGAGGGCGCGACCGAACTGCCCCTGCGCCGCGAGCGAGTTCACGTCCTCCATGAGCGTCGACGGTGCGAGCGCGGCTGCGCGCAGGTGCAGCAGCTGCGCCAGCCCGAGCGCAACGGCCACCACGCTCAGCCCGAGGATCACGTACCCCACCACGCCGCCACCGGTGATGTAGCGCAGGTAGGTCGCGGAGGCATCCTGCGCGAGCAGCAGGACGGTGTCGAGGCCATGCGGGACATGCATCACGGTGTGGTTCCTTCCTGGATCAGGCTGGTTCGGACGGTCGTGGCGCCGCGGGCATCCCCTGCTGCATCGAGCGCCTGCGCGCCGAGCGCTGCGCAGGTCGCCGAGAGCATCGGGATCGCGGCATCGTCGCACGCGACGACGGTCAGGAACTGCTCGGCCGCATCGAGGGCGAAGCGCCGTGCCTCGGGTGACCCGGCCTTGGCGGCGCGGGCCTCGAGCAGCAGTGACTGGCCGAGTGCGACCCGGCACCAGTGGCGCACGGGACCCTCGGTACGGGTCATCAGGTCGACGAGCGCCTCGCGCGCCCGCTGTCTGGCGCCGGCTGCATCGCCGAGCGCGACGATCCAACTCTCCATCACGAGACGCTCACGCCGCGTGGTCTCGTCCTTGCTGGCGCCGCGGGGTTGCTTGGGCTGCGGCGCAGGCTCCGCTCCGGCCTGCCGTGCGGTGACCTCGCGCAGCAGGGCGCACCATGCCGCTGCCCGCGGTTCACGCAGGACCGCCGCCGAGAGTCCCGACCACGCCGCGCGCGCCTCGTCGGGGCCCGCGAAGGCCGGGCACAGGTCGGCGGGCCATGCTTCCGGAGCATCGGACGCGGAACGATCGAGTGCCTGGAGGCGGGCGAGCACCGCGGCACTCCCGCGCCCGCTCGCCTCGAGCGCCTGAGCCCACGAGGACCAGATCGGACCGAGGCATGGTCCCTTCGCACCCTCGAGCAGCGCCGTCGCCTGCGCGAACGCATCGGCGGCGAGCGCGGCATCGCCGCGTGCGAGGCGTTGCTCCCCGCGCCGCACGGCGTCGCCCGCGTCGATCCACGGCTGCCATGCCGGGTCGATGGGCGCGATCGCCCGGATCTCGGGCCAGGCGAGCGCGACCGTGGCACTGCCACCGTCGAGCTTGATCGAAACGCCGCAGGGATCCGCCCGCTCGACCGTGCCGCGGACCGGCGCGCCGCCCCACGGCGTCACCTCGGTCGATGCAACCGCCGACGCAACCGCCCACACCATGAGCGCGGGCACCATCACCGCTGGCCCTCGGGGACGAAGGTGAAGCTGCCGCCACTCACCGCGGCCACGCGCTGGAGCTGGACCTTGCCGGCGTCACTGCCGAGGGCGATGCAGTGGATCACCGCCGGCCGGCCCGAGGAGTTCAGGGCGAGGATCGCGTCGACCTCCTCGGGATTGATCTCGCCGTCGCTGAGGAAGTACACCAGGTCCGGCCGCTCGCCCTGCCCGAACGCGCGCCGGAACGCGCCGATCGGCGAGGTGTCGCCCGAAGGCCGCATGCCCGCGAGGAACCTGACGAAGTCGTCCTTGGACGCTCCGCGCAGGCGCGTGAAGGCGTCGAAGCCCGGCGGCGACACGACGGTGGTGTCGTAGAAGAGGACGCAGGCCTTTGCATAGTCAGGCAGCGCCCATACCGCAGCGGTCACTTCCGCACGCGCACGGTCCATGCGGTCGCCCCGGGACATCGACCCGCTCTTGTCCACGATGAAGGCGATGCGACGGCCACTGCCCTGCACGCCGAAGAAGGTGGTTCCACCGCCGGCGCCGCCGCCGAAGCCGCTCCCACCACCGCCGCCGCCGCCCGATCCGACGCCGCTCCCGAAGCCGCTCTCGAGCGCGACGGGCGAACCTTGGGCGGGCAGCGGCATCGCCTCGGCCACCGACGCCTCGCTCGTAGCGGCCGAGGCGATCGCCGGTACGTCGTCGGCGAACTCGCTGGTGGACTCGACCGGGCGCTCGAGCGGTGCAGGTGCAGCCAGGACCACGTCGAAGACCTCGAACTCGGGCTCGGCCGCGACCGGCCGCAGCATCGGGATCAGGGCGAGGACGCCGACGAGCAGCAGGTGGAACGGCACGCTGAAGGCGACGCCCAGCAGGACGGCACGCAACAGCCTGGGCGCGCGCACGGGTGGCGCGTCGCTCTCCTGCCGTGCTCCTGCAGCCGACTGCACGCGCTTCCTCCTCGTCCGTTGGACACGAAGGATTGTAGTACGCTCCGGCCGGATCCCCACCCATGGCGAGCCCCTACAAGCGCATCCTCCTCAAGATCAGCGGCGAGTCGCTCGCCGAGCAAGGCCAGTTCGGGATCTCGCCGGGAGAACTGGCGGTCATCGCGGCCGAGATCGCGGCCGCGAAGCAATCGGCGTCCTTCGATCTCGCCGTCGTGGTCGGTGGCGGCAACATCATCCGCGGGGCGAAGCTCGCGGCGGCCGGGAAGTTCGACCAGAGCACGGCCGACTACATGGGCATGCTCGGCACGGTCATCAACGGACTGGCCCTCAAGGAAGCCCTCGCCGCCGTCGGCGTCGAGAGCCGCGTCATGAGCGCGATCCTGCTGCCTTCGGTCGCCGAATCGTTCATCCGGCCCCGGGCACTGCGGCACTTCGAGAAGGGCCGCGTCGTCATCCTGACCGCCGGCACCGGCAACCCCTACTTCACGACCGACACCTGCGCGAGCCTGCGGGCGATCGAGCTCAACGCCGACGTGCTGCTCAAGGCCACGAAGGTCGACGGCGTCTACACCGCCGACCCGCGCAAGGATCCCGGCGCCAAGCGCTATGAATCACTGACCTTCGGCGAGGCGGTCGAGAAGCAGCTGGGCGTCATGGACCTGACGGCGCTCACCATGTGCATGGAGCACAAGCTGCCGCTGATCGTCTTCGACTACAAGGTGCCGGGCAACATCACGCGCGCGGTGCGCGGCGAACCGATCGGCACGCTGGTCAAGGCCTGAACCGGCCCCTCACGAGGAACACCCATGGACCTGGACACGATCCTGCTCGAGTGCGAGGAACGCATGCAGAAGTCGGTCGACTACCTGCAGCGCGAACTGCGCGGCCTGCGCACCGGCCGCGCGAGCACCGCCCTGCTCGAATACGTGAAGGTCGAGTACTACGGCAGCATGACCGACCTGCGCGAGCTGGCCGCGATCAGCGTGCCGGAAGCCTCGCAGCTGCTGGTCAAGCCGTTCGATCCCGGCGCGAAGGCCGCGATCATCCGCGCCATCGAGACCAGCGGCCTGGGGCTGAACCCGCAGGCCGAGGGCAACCAGGTCCGCATCAACGTCCCGCCGCCGTCGGCCGACCGCCGCAAGCAGCTCGCCGGCCAGGTCAAGAAGCTCGCCGAGGAGTCCCGCGTGTCGATCCGCAACGAGCGGCGCGACGCCAACAAGGCGATCGACGTCGCGAAGGCCGACCCCAAGGTCAAGGTCAGCGAGGACCAGGCCAAGGGTGCCAAGGAATCGGTCGACGACCTGACCAAGCAGTACACGACGCGGATCGACGAGATGGCGACCAAGAAGGTCGCCGAGATCGAGGAGATCTGACCGTCATGCGGATGCCGCCGGCCCATCCGCCCATCCATCGCCGGGAGTCCTGACCATGCGCTGCCCGAATCCCGACTGCTCCGCGCCGGACACGAACGTGGTCGACAGCCGCCCCGCCGAGGAAGGCGGCGCCGTCCGTCGCCGGCGCGAATGCAAGGCGTGCGGCCGACGCTTCACGACCTTCGAGCGCATCGAGCGCGCCGAGCGGCTCATGGTCATCAAGCGCGACGGCTCGCGCGTGGCCTTCGACGGCGAGCGCGTGCTCGCCGGCATCCAGCAGGCGTGCTCGAAGCGGCCCATCGAGGCGGCGGTGATGGAACGCATCGCCACGCAGGTCGAGGACGAGCTCCACCGGCGCTTCCAGCGCGAGGTCGAGAGCGCCCAGATCGGGCGCGCGGTCGCGCTGCGCCTGCGCGAGGTCGACCCGGTCGCCTACATCCGCTACGCCAGCGTCTACTACGCCTTCCGCTCCGTCGAGGACTTCGCCGCCGAGATCACGGCGCTGCAGGAGCGACCGCCCGTGGGCGACCACCCGAGCCTCTTCGGCGAGGGCCGGCCGAAGGCATGACCCGCCCGGGGCGCGGTACCTTGCGCCCCCATGCCTCGCATCACGCTTCCTGACGGAACCATCAAGTCGTACGACGCACCCGTGACCGCCGCGCAGGTCGCCGCCGACATCGGCGCCGGCCTCGCCAAGGCCGCGCTCGGCGCGAAGGTGGACGGC
>JBEGNG010000096.1:0-8859 GCA_041182645.1 Planctomycetota bacterium | reverse complement strand
GCGATGCACGCCGACACGACGGCGCCGTTCGACCTCGATGGGCTCGAGCTGGAGCTGCAGCGGCAGGTGCAGTCGATCGCGGGCGGTGCCCGATTCCCCGCCTCGCGCGTGGAGCCCGTCGAGGGGACGTGCCTGGTCGCGGGTCTTCCCCGCTCGGGGACCACGCTGCTCGAACAGATGCTCGATCGTCACCCGGCGATCAGCGGCATCGGCGAGTACGACGGCGTGGACCGCATCGGCTTCGACCTGCAGTCGACGGGCCAGTGGCCGCGGGGGCTCGGCATGCTCCGCGCGGAAGTCGTGCGACCGATCCGCGACCGGTACGTCCACGGTGCCCGACGGCTCGCGCGTGCCGATGCGCGCTGGACCTTCGACAAGACGCTCCGCGCCTGGCGATGGATGCCGGCGCTCGCGTGCGCGCTGCCGGGTGCGCGCTTCATCCACATGCAGCGCGATCCGCGCGACATGGCGATCAGCATCCTGCTGTCGTACTTCCACCCGTTCAACGACGGGTGGACGGCATCGCTCGCGTCGATCCGGCGCGTGGTGGCGCTCGAGCGTGCGCTGCTGCCCGCAGCACTGGCTGCGGGCGGCTTCGCGCATGAATCGATCGTCTACGAGCGCCTGGTCGCCGACCCGGCCGGGCATGCGGCGCGCTGCCTGCGCCTGCTCGACCTGCCTGAGGATGGCGCGGTGCTGGCCCCGCACGAGAACCGGCGTGCGGTCTTCACGCTCAGCCACGAGCAGGTGCGCCGGCCGATCAACGCCGCATCGATCGGACGCTGGCGCAACTACGCCTTCGCGTTCGATGGCTCATGGGATGCCCTCGCCTCAGCGCACGAGCGTGCCGTGGCCGGCTGAGGCGGCGGTTGGCCGATCGATCCGTTCCAGGGGTATGCCGCGCTGCGATCAGCTGCCCGAACCCGCCGCGGCGCCGCGCTGCTTCGCGACGCGCTCGACCTGGTCGAGGTACGACTGGATGTTCTCGCGCGGCTTGACCTGCTGGGCGGCGCGCAGCAGCGGCAGGGCCTCGGCGTACTTGCCCTGGCTCACCAGCAGCTGCGCGTGGCGCACCTTGGCATCGGCCTCGAACTTCTCGATCTTGGCGGCGGCTTCGTAGTTGAAGACCGCACGGTCGGGATCGCCCGAGCGCTGGTGGTACTGGCCCAGCAGGATCAGCGCCTCGCCGTCCATCGGGTCGAGCGCCACGATCTCGGCGAGCACCTTGGCCTCTTCCTCGCCGGCACCCTTGGCGACCGCGAGGCGCGAGCGGAGCTTGAGCAGGTCCTTGCGCTCGTTGGCCGACAGGTCGGCGCCGTAGATGCGCTCCATCGCCGAGATGAGCGACTCGGCCTCATCGTTGGCCTGGCGCGCGATCAGCACGCGGCACGCTCGGATCCCACGCTCGGCGGGGCCACGCGGGGTCATCTCCATGGCGCGGCTGTAGCAGCGCACGGCGTCGGCGTAGAGGCCCTCGTTCACGTAGATGTCGCCGCACATGTTGAGGGTCTCGATCGTGGGCTTGCCCAGGCGGTCGACGATCTCGTAGTTCTGCGCCGCCTTCATCGCCTGGCCGCTGCCCAGGTAGGCGTTCGCCTGCAGCATCCACAGATCGATGGCCTCGGGCGTCTGCGCGATCAGGTCGCCGGTCAGCGTGATCGCGTCCGCCCAGCGGCCCTGCTTGAAGAAGGCGCGTGCGAGGCCGAGCTTCCAGTCCTTGGTCTTCGGGTCGAGCAGGATCGCCTGGCGGTACGCCGACTCCGCGCCGAGCGGGTTGTCGGTGTTGCCGTAGCAGTAGCCGAGCAGGCCGAAGGTGACGGAGTCCTCGCCGCCGAGTTCGACGACCTTCTGCAGCGCCTCGATCGCCTGCGGGAACTCCGACTTGCGCACGTGGATCATGCCCAGGTTCTTCCAGGCCCGGCGGAACTTGGGGAACTTCTCGACGGTGCGGCGGTACATCGTGGCGGCGTCGTCGAGCTGCTCGCGCTGGAAGAAGACGTTGCCGAGCGTGAAGTCGAACGCGGGATTGCTCGTGTCGGTCAGGTTCGGGCGCAGCAGCGCGAGCGCCTCGTCCCACTTCTCGGCGGCGATCGCCTGCAGGATGCCGACCATCGCCATCTTCTCGGGGTCGGTGAGCCCACCCGGCTCGATGTCGGTCTCGGCCTGGTAGCTCTGCACGAGGTTCCACTGCCAGCGCACGTCCTTCATGAGCTGCGCGAGCTCGGGCGGGATCGGCGGCGACTGCGGCGAGAGCGCAGGCGGTTCGTACGCGATGGGCGCCGGTGGTTCGGCCGGGAGATTCGGGTCCTGCGTGGCCGGTCCAGGCGCGGCCGCTGATGCGCCCGTGGCGGCCGGCGCGGATGCGGGTTGCTGCGCGGCGGGCTGGGCAGGGGCCTGCGCAAGAGCCGCGGCGAGGGTGATGGTCGTGATCGTGAACATGGGGGTCATCTCCGTTCGGTCACTTCTTCTTGGGGAATGTGATGGGAGCCATCATGCGGAACCGCACGGGCTCGCCGTTGCGCTTGCCGGGCTCGAACTTCCAGCTCTTGACGCAGTTGATCGCCACCTGGTCGAACGCCGAGTTGTTGCTGCGGCGGACCTTGGGTTCCTCGACGCGGCCCTGCTGGTTCACGACGAAGATCACCTGCACGGTGACGGTGTCGGCCTGCAGCTTCTTCAGCGCCGCAGGGACCACGGGGCTCGATTGCGCGATCACGCGCGGCTTCTGGTCGAGGTCGCCGACGCTGAAGAGCCCATCGGCCTCCTCGGCCGAGTCGGCGGCCTGCTTCATCGCGGTCCCCAGGTTGACGGAGAAGTCGCCGCCGAAGCCGCCCGCACCGCCGGTACCGGGGTTCAGCGCGAGTTCGAGCTGCGACAGGTCCAGCGGCGGCGCCTCATCAGCGAGCTTCGGGGGCTCCTGCTCCGGCGGCGGTTCTTCGGGCTTTTCCTCTTCCTGCTCGATCTCCGGGGGCGGCGGGGGCGGAGCGATCGTGTCCGCGTCCTGGACCTGCAGCTCCTCAGCCGGCGTGCTGGTGATCGATTCCAGCACGGGCAGCAGCATGAAGATGCCCAGACCGAGCGCCAGGCCGCCGAGCGTGGCGGCGGTGCGGCGGGAGCCGGTGGCGAGCATGGAGAGGGCGCGCGACATGGTCAGCCCTTCCTCGTCGCGACGCTGACCTTGTTCGCCCCGGCGGCCTTGGCCTCGTCGATCACGCGCACGAGCACGCCGGCGGGCGCCCCGGTGTCGGCCTGGATGATCACGGGCAGGTTGTCCTTCGCGATCATGCGGCGGACCAGCGTCTGGACGCCGTTGACGCCGATCTCGCGACCACCGTAGACGACCTCGCCGTCGGGGGTCAGCGCGATGAAGATGCTGTTCTTCTCGAGCACCTTGGCCGAGGCCGCGAACGGCTTGTTGACCTTCACGCCGGGCTCCTCGATGAAGGTGGTCGTCACGATGAAGAAGATGAGCAGGATGAAGACGCAGTCGAGCATCGAGCTCATGTCGATGCCCGGTTCGCCGCCGCCTGAGTTGGAGTCTCGGAACTTGCCCATGGGTGCCTCAGGAGTTCTTGCTCGCCAGGTTGACCTTCGACGCGCCCGCGGCGCGGGCCTCGCCCATGACCTGCACGACCACGCCTGCCGGGGCTTCCCGCTCGGCGCTGATCACGACCGGGATGTCCTCGCGGGCGATGGCGCGTTGCACGATCGCACCGACGGCGCTGACGGCGACCTTGCGGCCCTCGTGGATGACGTTCCCGGCCTTGTCCACGACGATCGCGACCGTGGGCTTGGGGCTGTCGCCGCCGGCGGAGGGTGTCGGGCGCTCGACCTCGATGCCGCGCTCGTCGACGAAGGTCGTCGTCACGATGAAGAAGATGAGCAGGATGAAGACGCAGTCGAGCATCGAGCTCATGTCGATGCCTGGCTCGGTCGCCTCGTCGCTGCTGTCGGTGAAGCGTCCCATGTCAGCCTCCCTCCCCGGGGCGTGCGGACGTCGCGGCCTCGCTGCACGCGGACTGGACCTGGCCCAGGAAATCCACGCTGGCCTCGAGGCGCTGGCTCATGAAGTAGTGGAAGAACACCCCGGGCAGCGCAACGGCCAGTCCCGCCTCGGTCGTGATGAGGGCTTCGGCGATGCCCTTGGCGATGGCGCCCATGGTCTGCTCGCCGCCGGTGCCCGAGGCGAGCGCGTCGAACGTGGCCAGCATGCCCGTCACGGTGCCGAAGAGGCCCAGCAGGGGCGCCGCACTGACGCAGACCTTCATCACGCGCAGCTGGCTCTCCAGCGGCTCGAGCCGGCGCGAGGCGTACTCATCGAACAGCGGCTCGATCGCAGCCCCGTCACTGGCGGTCGCGGCGGCCCTGGCCAACGCGGGCAGCCCTCCCTCGTCCGCCGACTCCGGCGACTCGATCCACTCGCGGACCGTCGCATCGCGCCGGGGACGCATGTCGCCGAACGTCAGCGCCAGGAGCACGTTCACGCCGACGCCGCACATGAGGATCGCCACGCCGGCGATGGCGTACATCGACGGCCCGCCGGCGTGCCAGATCTCCAGCGTGCGCTGGATCAGCTCCGTCGATGCCGACGACAGTCCTGCCTGTGCGGTTGCGTCCATCGTTCAGGTGCCCTGCGTCGCGCCGCGCTTGAGGAACTCGTTGATGAACGACAGGCCGGCGGCTTCCATCCGGCTGGTGATGCCGCGCGCCTGTGCGGACAGGATCGCGTGCAGCAGGAGCGCCGGGATGGCCACGATCAGGCCGTACTCGGTCGTGATGAGTGCCTCGGAAATGCCCCCCGAGAGCGTCTTCACGTCGCCCGTGCCGTAGATCTCGATCGCCTTGAAGGTGTCCATGATGCCCGTCACCGTGCCCAGGAGACCCAGCAGCGGTGCCGCGGCGGCTGAGATCGCGAGCAGGGGGAGCATCGAGTTCACGCGGGACTTGGTCTTCTGCATGACCTCGAACATCTGCTCTTCCATGACCTCCCGCGAGAGCGACAGGCATGATGCACCGGCGGCCACCATGCGGCCGGTCGGACCCGGCAGCTTCGCGGCCAGTTCCTGCGCCTTGGCATCGTCGTGCTCGGCGATCGCCTTGAGCACGGCCTGGAACCGGCGGCGGCTCGGCGTGCGGATCAGGACCATGGTGAGCCACTTGATGAGCGCGACGATCGCCACGATCACGGCGACGCCGAGGATCGGCCACATGACGGGACCGCCCTTCAGGAAGTGCTCGACGACGGTCTCCTCGCTCTGCGCGATCTTGTCGGCGGTGCCCATGGTCGGGTCGAAGGGAATCGTCGCCGCCGAGCCCGCGAACCAGTCGGCGGCGGCCTTTGCCGTCAGCGGGTCCTTGTAGGGCGTCACGTTGGGCTCGAGCGAACCGAGCTTCTGCTCGGCGATGCCCGTGGCCGACTGGCTCCCGAAGAACGCCGCCGGACCGAGCACGAGGAACTGGCCCTGCACGACCTGGCCCGCGGGATCGACGGCAGTGCCCTCGAAGCGGGCGCCGCCGAACGAACCCTCGAGACGGTCGATCGTCGCCGAGAGCGCAGCGAGCTGCTTCTCGAAGACCTCGCGCTTGGCAAGCGACGAATTGTCGGCGGCCAGGCGCGCCTGCTCGAGCGGTGCGCGCCAGCGCTGCAGTTCGGCGATGTGCATGCCGCTCTCGGCGTTGCGCAGGTACTCGAGCATCAGGTTCGAGAGGTAGGACACTTCCTCCTGCCGGCCCTTGATCTCGTTCGAGAGGTTGGTCAGGTCGAGCGCTCGGCTGTCTGCCACGCGCTGGACCTGCTGGAGCTTCTGGCGCGACTCGATGAGTTCGCCTTCCAGTTCGCCGATGCGCCGGGTCAGCGGCACCTTCTCGGTCGCGACGCGCTCACGCAGGACGCTGAGTTCATTCAGCGCCGCTGCGAGCTGGTTCTCGATCTGGCTGGCGGCGGCGCCGAAGGCGGGCTTGGTTGCGTCGGATGCCTGCGGGGCCGGCGCTGCCGGGGCCTGCATCATGGCGAAGCTGAGGATCGCAAGGATCGTGTTCATGGTCGTTCGTCCAGTGGTTCAGTTGGTCTTGACCGGGATCGGCACGAAGGCCGCCGGCTTCTGGTTGCGGAGGATGGCCACGATGCGCTCGATCGCAGGCCCGTTGTCGTTGCTCTCGGTCCAGGTCCAGCCTTCCGGCGCGCCGCGGCCGATCCCCGCGATGCGGCCCCCGGCGCCGACGTAGTAGCCCTGCGCCAGGCCGAGGTAGACGGCCGTCACTTCGACCGAGGACCCGTCGGCGAGCTTGCGGATCTCGCTCGACTGCGTGATCTCGCGGTTGAACCGGTTGGCCTCGTTGATGATGCCGACGATGTTCTGGAAGCGGACGGCCAGCGGCAGGGCGGTGGTCGCCGGATCCTCGGGCAACCGTTGCGTCAGCGGCTTCAGCTTCTCGGCAAGCGGGGTCGGGAAGCGCTTCACGAGGCCCTTCACCTTGGCCTCGAGCTGGGCCGCCATCGCCGCCAGCTGGGCGGATGCATCCTTGAGCGTGCCGGCTTCCTGCGCGAGTGCGTCGCGCTTGCGGTCGGCCTCGGTCAGCGTGGCCTCGACCTCCTTGGTGCGGTCGGCCAGCGTCTTCAGTTCGCGGTCGAGCACATCGATGCGCGAGTCGAGCAGGTCCTTGCCGAGCGCCCAATCGCGGCGCTCGACACCGATCGTGCGGCGGGTCTCGACCCACTTCTCCAGCGCATCGCGCGTGAGTTCGATGCGTTCGCGCGTCTGCGCGGCTGCATTCGGGTCCGCGGCGGGGGCAGGCTGCTGCGCTGGGGTTGCGGGGGCCGCGGCAGGTGCGGTCTGTTGGGCCGGCTGCGCGGCTGGTTGCTGCGGCGCGGGATCCTGCGCCTGCACGGCGAGCGTCGCCGCGAGTGCGGCGACCGGGAGGAGCGTGGTGATGGGGTGCATGGTCATGGTTCCTCAGAAGTCGATGCGATAGGTCAGGCCCAGCGAGAAGTCGATGCCGGCCGAGTAGGTGGACTGCAGGGTGTCGGTGCCGTCGATGCGGTAGACGGTCTGGATGTCTGGGTTCGTCAGGTTCTTCGCGGCGAATGACAGCGTGAGCCCATCGATGATCCGCTGTTGGATCGTGACGTTGAGCGTGTCGAAGGGGATCTGGTAGATGTCCGGAGTGATCGCGGTGGGTGGCGACCCGCCGCCGCCGTTCGTCGATGCGCCGCTGATCAGCGTGTCGCCCTTGTAGGTCCAGGTCGCCCTTGTAGGTCCAGAAGACGCCGAACTGCGTTCCCCACTCCTCGAACTCGTAGGTGACGCTTGCATTCAGCAGGTACTCGGGCGTCTGGATCATGGGTCGCGAGCCGACCGGCGAACCGAAGGCCTCGAACTGCGAAGCCAGGTCCTCCGGCAGGTCCGTCTGCGAATCGAGGTAGGTGGCGTTCGCCCCGACGGCGAGTCCCTTGAACTGCTCGCCGATGATCTGCTCCATGCCCACGCGGACTTCACCCTGTGCCGTAGCGGCCGATGTACTCGATGTTGTCCGAGATCTGCTTGTAGAAGACGGATCCGGAGAGCAGCCACTTCTCGAACGGCGTCCAGTCGAGGCGCAGGTCGTAGTTGTTCAGGTCGCTCATCGCCAGGTCGGGGTTGCCGATGAAGATCGGGCCCGCCGCGTACTCCTGCTGCAGGATGGGCGTGAGTTCACGGAAGGTCTGGCGTGCCACGGTCTGCGCGAACGAGGTGCGCATGACCAGGTCTTCCCGGATGTTCCAGTTCCAGCCGATCATCGGCAGCAGATTGTCCTGGTTGTAGTTCGTGTCGCCGCTGGTCGAGAGCGTGCCGCCGGTGACCGGGTTCAGGATGAGCGCGCTCGGCTCGCCGTACAGCGTGGTCGCGATGGACGTCGTCTCGACGCGGAACCCGGTGACCAGGTTCATCGTGTCGTTGAAGGGCAGGTCGACCATCGAGTACCAGGCCGTGATCAGCTGCGAGCCGTCGTAGTCGACGTCCGGGTACGGGGGACCGGCGTAGGCCGGTTGGTCCTCGAATGGGAAGACATCGCTCCATGGTTCATCCCAACCCGCCTGGTAGCCCTGACCGAAGAGGGGTCCGCTTGGATCGAGGATGAAGCTGTTCTGGTCGAAGGTGCGCGCGACGTTGTCGTAGAAGCCACCGAACTTCAGGTAGCCCTCGCGGTCGTTCCACTGGCTGAAGGGGACCTTCAGGTTGAGCGCCGCCTGCGTGCTGGTCTCGTTGATGTACTTCTCGATGTACTGGAGGTTGCCCAGCGAGAACGTGGCGGGTGGGTTCAGCGGCGTCCAACCGCCGGTCGTGAAGATGGGCGGATCACCGATCGGCACGAGCGGCTGCCAGGCCGCGTTGAACTGCACCTGGTCGGGCTGGTCGAGCTGTGCATCGCTGACCGAGAGCCGCCAGTCCACGATGGGCGCACCCCAGACGGCAGTCGGGTCCTGCGAGACGTCCTGTCCGCCGAGCATCGAGAGCGTGTGCTCGCCGTTCAGGATGAACGTGGTCGTGGAGGACTGCTGGTAGGTCAGCGTTTCATTGCGCTGCCACGGGGCAAGGGGTTCGGGCAGCGGCGGATCGAACGGATCGCCCGGGGTTCCTGGAGTCCAGCCCGGCGTGGTGTTGTCGTTCGGATTCCAGCCAGGGAAGTAGAACTCGCGCCCGCGCTGGTCGATGGCCAGCACGGCCTGGCTCTCGGACAGCTGCGTGTACAGGAACTTCGCGCCGAGCTTGGTGTGCTCCGACTCGTAGCCGACGGTGCCGAGTCCGCCCCACTGCACGACCTCCGTGCCTTGGGTGATGTCGTACAGCGACGTGTATTCGAGGTCGGTCGGCAGGGGCT